>JALGWB010000063.1 GCA_025774405.1 bacterium | reverse complement strand
GGTTGTAAGAAGATCGCTTGACTTTCTCGAATACGTTTTCTGGGCTTATGCTTCCTCGGCTGTCATGCTGATCATCTGGGCTCTGGTTCGAGGGCATGCCTTTGCTGGCTTTGAACCTATGAATTACTTGTGGTTTACCTTGCTTGCGGTTGGTCCGCAGGTCTTCGGCCATTCAGCGCTCAATTGGGCGTTAAAGTATCTGCCGGCGCCGAAGGTTGCGATATCAATTCTCGGTGAGCCCATTGGATCATCACTCCTTGCGTGGCTCTTCTTCGCCGAGGTTCCCCACTATACGCTCTTCATTGGTGGTGCTCTCATCCTCTACGGCGTCTATCTCGCCCTCACCGGGGTCGGAGCCAAAAATGTGCATATGCGCAGCGTGTTTTCCTGATTCCAGCACTGGTACGGTATGTCGAATGAGTTGGACCGGCTGGCCGAAATCACCCTCAGCAAATTGCGTGCCAGGAGGGTCGAAATGCACATTTTTGGCTCCGACCCCAAGAGTGAGGGGAGGGGCTGTTAATGTGCGATGGTCAGGCGTGTCGTGCGAGGCTGTGGCCCGCCAGTTATCCTTGCGAAGTAGACGCCCGGGCCTACAGCGGAGCCCTTCTCCGCAGTCCCGTCCCAGGTAGCCTCAAAACGGTCGCCACCAACGTTGCGTATTGCGAGGCTCTTGATCCTCTTTCCGGTTGCGTCGTAGATAGCAACCCTGGGGCTCCGGTATCGAGAGGTAAAGATGAGCCTTGTGGTGCCGGCCGATGGATTGGGCACGACCTTGACGGGATCGGCACTGAAGCGCTCCTGAGCCACGATACCCGAGAAGTCATCTATGGTAAAGTCTCCATCTGAGATGTCTTCAGCCGTGTTACCGACATTGTCATAAGCCACCACCTTGATCCGACATTCTGAAGAATTGAATCGATCAACAGTCCAGGTGAAGACGCCGTCGTTTTGCTCGCCGCTTGCAAGTAGGTTCGGGAATGTGGCACCACCATCAGTCGAAAGCAAGATGCTGACTGAATCAACAACAAGATTATCAAATGCAATCCATTCAATTGTCATCTGCTCCCCATATTCATAGTATTCACCGCCATCAGGTGCGGTAACTTCAACATATGGTGCAACCTCGGAAGCGGCTATGCTTACGCGAGCTGTCGATGAGCTGAGGAAAGAGATGCCGTAGATTGAGATTCCTGTCGAATTGTCTTCGTAATCATTCGAGTTGGGCGTCGAGATCTCGTTGAAAGCATAGTTTGGATTGTTTGCACCGCCTTTTCCAGGCCACGGGTCTCCCGAATCACCTGAATTGATGTCATATTCGAGATCGCATTCTCCATCAGCCTGTTCGACAGCCACCAAATAGTGAGGATCACCAGGTCCACACCTCTGGTTGTCATTGTCATCCATGGCTTCATCGACATGGTAGATGACTATGCCGCTTCCTTTCATGTAAGTGTCAAAACCTATCTTGCGACGATATTCCATGAGGAAGTATTCCTGTCCGGGAAGCCAGTTCTTCCAGACTTTGTAGATAGTGGGATTGTCTTCGACATAGGGAACGTCAACGTTGAGCAGGTTGGAGCTGGGAACTATTGGCGATACGAAGCCGAGCTCAGTCTTGCTCCAGCCATCGAAATGGACAGGAGTGATACCTCCATTGCCCCAGCAGCCTACTGCCATCAGTGACCAGTAACCAACACCATAAGAATCATAGCCATAGTCGTAAAGATCCGGCAGCCCAAGCACATGCCCAAACTCGTGGCAGAAAACACCGATCTTACCGTCTTCTGGCTCCATTGAATATCTGTAAACCCAGACCCCATCCACTGGAACAGGTGAACTGGTCGCCCAGGCATGCGAGTGGATATCATTTGGATCACCTGTTGTCTCATAGCCAGGACCGGCATGAACCACAAAGAGGGCATCTACATAACCATCGTCATCGCCAGAATCGGGTATTCCATCAGGACCATCATTGTCATATTGCGAGAAATCCACATATGGGTCTGCCGCAGCCACGGCATCTTCGGTGAGCTTCTGGGCATTGCGCGGGTAGGTTCCGAAGCCTCGCTGCCCGTCAACATAGTAGCTGTAGTCCCGGGGCATGCGGTGCCAGCCGGAAACCTCGCCAGTTACCTCGAAGGCCCCGTAGGAATTCTCAAGGTAGTAGTCTCTCATACTCCCGGTGGGATATGTTCCAACTGAAAAGAGAAGGTCAACGTAGTGGGAAGCTGGATAAGTTGAAGTGTCAGCGATATTATCGTCAAAGTCAACGATTATGACTATCGCCTGTCGGGTAGTGGTCAGCGGGCTCTCACCAATTCCGAGAAGCCTGAGCCTTGGCGGTTCCTGATCCTGCCAGATGTTGTTGACGCCCCTTCGGTATGCATCCTCCATGAAGGCTCGCTCTTCTTCAAGGCGCCCTTCACTGCGAAGCTTCTCGACAAGATCCGGATGCAAGGGCATCGCCAGTGTTGTGCTGATGAGCACGGGACAGAGTACAAGCGTAAGAAGCAAGCACACAGCTGTCGTTTTCATCTGGGCCTCCTTTTGTCTAGTCTTTTGATGTCCCATTCGGGCATATCGTCACGAATAAATTATACCATAACAAGTGCCGGTCTGGAGACCAAAAATTGGTGCCGGAGACCTGTGATCAGCTCCGACGCGACCGTGGTTGCGATTGGCACGTAGAGGTTTCGGTCGAGGTGCTTCTGCAACCCGGGCAGCACGGATGTTGTCGGCGCCTGTAGGTAAAGTCACAGGATTTCATCCGCTTGTTGTCAGGGAGTCATAGAGGGAGATAATGCGTTCGCGCACCGGGCGGAAATCTTCATGATTGAGCAGTGCGCCATGCCTGTAACCACTGTCGACTGCAATCGCTGTTTCAACGTCTGTAACGCCCTTTTCGATCAGAAATGATCTCGTTGCGGATTGCTTGGCATATGTGCCCTCGTTGATATCCTCAAGGAAGAAAAAGTAGTTCTCATTCTCGAAGGGCGTGCTGTCTGGATTCGACTCTATCTCCTCATAGAAGTAATGAGACGAATCGATATGCCCTGCATTGAACACGGTGAAGTCGATTCTATTCCGGTTTTGCTTGTCTCGATAGTCAACGATCACCGCTGTGGCAGCCGCCATTGAAAAACCATGAAGCATGACTGAGTGTGCATCGTAGTATTCTATCAACTTGTCGATGAACGGATAGATATCACTCTCGATATTAAGATGCCATCCGCATGTCTCTCCTGGTCCTGTTATATAATAGGAATAGTCGCCGTCTGGTTTTGGATTCCCACCACACCACTCATCGTCTCCCATCCAGTATTGCAATGAGAGCACGGCTATATTCTTTTCACGTGCCAATTCGTACCACTCACAGAAACGCTTTGTGCCAATGCCACAATGACCGTGCAGATGAATGATCATCCTCTTGTCTTTGGCGGGAAAGCTGTCCCAGTTTTGCGGCAGCCAAACGAAGGCAAACGTTTTGACAACATCATTGGCGATGTAGACAATCTCTGGATAGTTGGGATCACCTGTCTCATAGTAGCATGAACTCAAGGCAAGCTCGACATGCGATTGGTATATCAGACTGTCGAGAATTGCACCGTCAGGCAGAGTACTCCCATCCGGCATCTCCGAGCTGATGATTATCTCGCTTTCAGAGCCATCCTGAGGGCTTGTTGATTCCTCGCTGCAGGATAGCAATACCGCCATTAAAACGATCATCAGTATACTGTATCTGGCTATGGTTCTGGTCATCATAACATCCTCCTTGCATTCTGTCAGAGCCGGATAAAGCATTGTAACCGGAATCAGCCGCTCCTATCGCTTCATGTCCGGCTGAAGAGCATTCTACTATCTCTCGATCTCGTGACTCAACTGAAAATCCAACCGAAATTGCCCGGCAATTCTCCTTTCAGATGTCCCCATCGGGTGTACTGCACTGGCTCCGATACCTGAAGGTATCGGCATTGAATTGGCGGTTCATGTGTGATAAAATGGGGATGTCCACTTAAGGGGAGGTGTAATCATGAAGCGGGTTCTCGTACTCGGGTTGGTGTTTGTTATCCTGCCATTGGCAGCTTCTGCAACACCCTATATCTCACCTCAGGAGGCTCGGCTCATCGAAGATCACAGGGAGGAGGCAGGGTACCGACTCTCATCGCTCGACATTGAGTCCACCTATGATCCTCTGGCACGTTTTGGCATGTGTGCCAGCTTCATAACGACACTTCAGGTTAGCGATACCACCTCTGGTTCCTTCGGCGGTATGCGCGAAGGTGAACACCTGCTTGACATCATCCAGACCGACAACACCAGCGAATCGATCTGGATTTGGTCCCACTATTATGCCCTAACGGATTCCGATAGCTATCATGACAACATCGATGCTGCCTGGAGCTATTGCATGACCCATCCAGCCTACAATGAGGAAGGGGAATCTGACCTCATCACAGGATACTATAGGGTTTATAACTGCGCCTGGGCCCTGAGAGCTGAGATGGAATACCGTCAAGTCTATGGTGATACTCAATACAGCAGCTATGGTGACACGTGTGCTTCGTATCTCTGCCACAATCCGTTGATGCTTCACTTCCCGACAGGCTTCTACCGGAAGGTTAATGGGTTGGTCATGGGCTGGGCTGTTGGCAACCTGTATGAGTATGGTGAGTTTGTTGATAATGCCACTTTCAGGGCAAAGGCGATTGATATGGCTGATTCCCTCAAGGCCTGGGTTGAGGAGAATCCTAACAAGCTGCATTGGGACCAGTGGGCGATGAATGGCGGCTCAGTGATGTGGGGGCTTGTTCACTCATATTTCAAAGAATATCCAGCTGACCTCGAGACCTGGGTTGAGACCTATGCACCCTATCTCGACACTGAGATTGACTCATCGGATTACCAGAATGCCTGGCGAGCATGGGCTGCGCTTGGTCAGTCAACTGCAAGCGAAGTCCTCGGTAGTGGCATCTACGCTGCTTACTTTGAGCATCTTGCTGATACGCTTGTTGCCAATGATGGTGATAGTGATGGCGGTATCCCGGTTATTGACGGCGAGCCTGATGACCATGATCAATCCTGGGTGACTAACTACCTTGGACTCATGTGCATGGACAGGCTGCTTGTGACCGCCTCTGTCGAGGGTTTTGCCGATCGCAGCCTGCATGTGAAGGTCTTGTCCAATCCGAGTATTGGGCTTCCTACGATTGAGTTCGCGCTTGATGAGCCATCAGTTGTGAGCTTGCGTCTCTTCGATGTGACAGGACGACTGATCATTGATCGCAATCTCGGTGTCCTCAGCAGTGGCAGTCAACGCATCAGCCTTGGGAAACTGTCAGGATCGGTCTCCCCTGGAATATACTTCTACAGGCTCCACTCGGGAAGAAATGTTGCCAAGGGCAAGGTGGTTGTGTTAATGTTCGGTCGGTGATGGCTGTCATGAGCCTCATGGCAGCAACTGCAGCTTCAACAACCAGTGAGTGGAGCTAACCAGGTGGCACGTTACAGGTACCGCCGAACCAAGATAGTTTGCACGCTTGGTCCAGCCACAGCAACCTTTAAGGTCATAAAGGCAATGTTATCTGCAGGCATGGATGCAGTACGCCTTAACTTCTCGCATGGTGACCATGCCACACACAAGGCTATGATTATGCGTCTGCGCAAGGCCTGCGCTGATAAGGGGCACCTCATACCGATAATTCAGGATCTTCAGGGCCCTCGTTTCCGCGTTGGTAAGCTGCGAGGCGGCTACCTTGATCTCAAGCGTGGTATGGAAGTCACTGTTGGATCGAATTCACGTGACTGCATGATTCCCATCTTTCCCAGGTACTCGTTTAGAAGTGTACGTCGCGGTCACCGCATACTTGTTGGCGATCTGGGGGTAAGCCTCAAGGTTTTGCGGGTCAGCAAGACGTGCCTTGTTTGCAAGGTTATCAGAGGTGGAACAATCCATTCAGGCAAGGGAGTCCAGTTTCCCCATTCCAAGGCTGACTTACCCGCCCTCACTGAGAAAGACAGGCGAGATGTCAAGTTTGGGATTGCTCATGGGGTTGATTTCATTGCCCTGTCCTTTGTCCGGCAGCCGTCGGACATTGTCAAGCTGCGTAAGCTCATACGAGGGCATGACATCGGCATCATTGCCAAGATTGAAACCCGCGAGGCAGTTGGGGCAATAGATGAGATTATCGACGAAGCCGATGCCATCCTGGTTGCAAGAGGGGATCTCGCCTCTGAGGTTTCGATAAGTCGCTTGCCGCTTGTGCAAAAGATCATAATCGAGAAGTGTAATCACAAGGGAAAGCCAGTGATAACCGCCACCCAGATGCTTGAATCCATGATTACAAATCCTCAGCCAACAAGGGCTGAAGCAAGTGATGTGGCGAACGCTGTCCTCGATGGTTCAGATGCTGTCATGCTAAGCGGGGAGACGGCAGTGGGCAGCTATCCAATTGAAGCTATAAGAACCATGGCTGCACTCATAAATTGCACTGAGAAGGCACATCTTGATGAGTGGATACGACGACGGCGCCGTATCGAACCCGAAGCCAAGGTTGATGAAACAATTGCCTTCCTTGCGGCTGGTGCTGCTGAAAGGCTTGGTGCAGCCGCAATAATAACTTCAACAAGAAGCGGCAGCACAGCGCTTAGAGTGGCGAAGTTTAGGCCCGATGTTCCGGTGCTTGCAGTGACTCCCAATGATCGAACGCTCATGAAACTTGCTCTCTCATATGGTGTGATATCTGAGCAGATCGCCGAGGCGGAGAACACTGACGAGATGATAAGGCTTGCAATTGATGCTGCTCGGAGGCGGGGTATCGCTGGAAAAGGTGACCTGGTTGTCATAACGGCAGGTGTGCCACCGTGGGTGACGGGTACAACAAACCTGCTCAAGCTTGAGGTCGTCTGAGATGGCCGGGGTTGCTCTTCTCGTCATAGATATGCTTAACGACTTCGTGTTGCCCGGGGCTCCACTCGAGGTTCCCAGGGCAAGAGAAATCGTACCCGCTATCCGAAGACGCATTGATGAGGCTCACGGCAAACGCATACCCGTCATATATGTCTGTGATGCTCACGGCCGGGACGATCCGGAGTTCAGGATCTGGACTCCTCATGCGGTCAAGGGCACGAGCGGAGCCAGGGTGATAGATGAGCTTGAGCCCGATGAGGCCGATACGATTGTTGAGAAGACCACCTATTCGGCCTTCTATGGCACGCGTCTTGAAGAGATTCTGCGAGGGATGGACATCAACAGACTCGTCCTCGTTGGCATTCTCACCAACATATGTGTATTTTTTACGGCTGCCGACGCAGTCATGCGTGGCTTTGAAGTGGAAGTTCCGCGGGATTGCGTCGCCACAGTGACTGAAGAAGAACAACGACATGCATTGGGGCAGATGGAGAAGGTGCTCAGGGTGAAGATCACGTGAGGAAGCGGTTCCATTCAGCAACCGATGAAGAGATAAGGCTGGGCAAGACCACAGACGTCTATTTCGACCGCACCGCCCGTATTCTCAACGCAACCGGGGCTTCAAGGCCTGTCAAGGCCGAGTTAAGCCTCAAGAGGCTACCCGGTGGCTATACCTGGGGGCTCTTTGCGGGGCTTGAGGAAGCACTCAACCTGCTTGAGGGACTACCCCTGGATGTCAGGGCACTCGATGAGGGTACGATTATCAGAGCCAATGAACCTGTGATGACGATCGAGGGCAATTACATCGATTTTGCAGTTCTTGAAACTCCGCTTTTGGGATTTGTCTGTCAGGCATCCGGTGTGGCGACCAAAGCAGCACGCCTGAGACTTGCAGCCGGAGATAAGGTACTCATAAGCTTCGGTGCACGACGGATGCATCCCGCTATTTCGCCAATGATCGAGAGAAATGCCTACCTTGGTGGATGTGACGGGGTTGCAACTTTGAAGGCGGCTGAGCTTTCAGGAATCGAACCATCTGGCACAATACCGCATGCTCTTATTATCGTTATGGGCGGTATTGAGGAGACAATTGAGGCTTTTGACTCGGTGATTGACAGGAAGGTCAAACGCATCGCTTTGGTCGACACTTTCGGTGACGAGAAGTTCGAAGCCCTGGCGGCATGTGAGGCACTCGGTAGGCGACTATATGCAGTGCGGCTCGACACGCCCAGCTCAAGGCGTGGATCGATGCGTGACATTGTGAGGGAGGTTAGGTGGGAGCTTGATCTCAGAGGACACACCGCTGTGAAAATCATGGTCAGCGGGGGGTTGGATGAGAGCGAGATGGTTGAGCTAAGGGACATAGTCGATGGCTTTGGCGTAGGCACATCTCTTAGCAATGCTCCTGTTCTCGATTTCGCAATGGACATTGTCGAAGTTGATGGTACGCCGATTGCCAAAAGAGGCAAGATGAGTGGGGAAAAGACATTACTCCGCTGCAATCGATGTTATAGGGATCTTGTTGTTCCGTTCAAAGGCAGATTGACACGTAAGTGCCGCTGTGGGGGCACGTTCAAGAATCTTACTCACCCATATCTGAAGCAAGGTCGCCTGGTTCGCAAGCAGGCGACTTTGGCTTCGCTGAGGCGAAGGGTGCTAAAAAGCTTAACGCATCTTGGACTCTGAGAGAGTACAGGTGCAACGGGGATGACTATGCCCACTTTGAGACAGGATGTTGCCACAAGGTCATGGAGTATAATCTCAACTGAGCGTGGGAGGAGACCGCATGAGTTCAGGAAGGCTGACCGCCAGGCTCTCAAACTTGAACCCTACGATGAGAAATGTCCCTTCTGTCCCGGCAATGAGCACTTAACCCCTGAGCCAGTGTTTGTCATTCCCGATGCCCATGATTCAGGAAAGTGGGCTGTGCGTGTCGTGCCAAACAAGTTCCCTGCATTGGCAACTCCCGGGGAGGGTGAGGAGCGCAGGCGGACTCGTAAGGGGCTCTACCTCGAGATGTGCGGCTGCGGTACGCATGAGGTCGTTATTGAGGGACAGGATCATTCTAAGACCATTGCAACCATGAGCACAGATCAGGTCCGCCTGATAGTACAAACCTATCGTGATCGTTTCCTCGAGCTGGATAAGTCAGATTGGAATCAGCTTATCATAATCTTTAGAAATCAGGGTGAGGGCGCAGGTACTTCCCTTGTCCATCCACACTCTCAAATAATAGGAACACCGATTGTGCCCGATGAGATAAGGCGCCGCCTTGAGGAAGCGCAACGCTACTATGATGAC
>JALGWB010000062.1 GCA_025774405.1 bacterium | reverse complement strand
CACCAGGACGGCCAAAAGTCCGAGTCCTGTCAGGCTCAGGACTAGCCCAATCTTCACGCTAATAGGATCATAGACCATCTTGACCGTGTGTTTGCCCTCGCTGATCGGGATGGCTCTCATGCCAATATCTGTGGAGGAAATCGGCTGTTCAACACCGTCCACCAGCGCTCTCCACCCTGGATACCAGATGTCCTGAAATATCAGAAAGCAATCACGATCAGCCTCAACACGCAATTTAACTTCCTCAGGCTCGTAGGATAGGATTTTGCATTCACCGCAAGCAACATCAGCATATGAATCTATTGCCCTCATCTTGATCTTCCCATCGTCGGTCAACTCGACGAGATCGGGGTCAACACACACCCCCTTTGCAACAGCAAGATGATTCTCATAGATGTACATGTCCCTGTCATACACCAGGTCCAGTCCTTGGTAGAGATTACCTGTATCAACGAGCTTAGCCCTGATTAGCGTAAAGCTCGAATCAGACCCTATCACAATTCCCGAGCCTGTAGCTTCGCCGATATCAATCGTCACATGCCTTTCTGGAAATTCTCTACCAAATGAGATCCACCAGATGCGCCGATGGGAACCCGAGAACCAGACTTCAAGTGGTACTTCCTGGCAGTCACTCCTGAGATAGAGCTTCAGGGATCGAGGATAGCCCCCAATAGGAATTACGTAGCCCTGCTGCACGCGCCGAGGCTCACAATCGGCATAGACCATATCGAAGCCACTCCAGCCGGCATTGATTTTGACATTAGGATGCCCTCTGGTCATCATCCATCCAAGCTTAAGATAAATCTTGCTACTGCTCAGGTCTGAGATATCGAGTCGGAATTCGTGCCACCTTCCACTGTCCCGAAAGATGTCAAGCTTACCGGTGAGAGTCTTGCTGACCTTGCGTCCTTCGCACACGATACCGAAAACCAGACTATCACCAGGAGAAGCGCCTTCGGAATTGAATCCGAAAGCCGCATCGAGAAACTTGACTCGCGGAACATCGATCCGAACGTTCAACTCGTTGTCCTGCGGCTGACAGAAGGCGGTCCGGGTATCCCCACCGAGCCTCAGCAGTCTTATGTTCGGAGCAATCTCCGGAAGACTTCCAATAACGCCGAGGATGCGATTCGAAAGGAAAAGGGTTCCTTTCTTGGGCAGGAGAACGTAGCGCACACATCCTATATTGGTGGCTACGACAAAGGCTCCAGAATAGGGCGCCTTATGATCCCTGACAGGAGCCGGGATGAGGAACGGTACACTGGGTTTCGAAAGCTCGACATGTCCCTTCGGAACAATTGTCGATTGGCCCATGAACGAGCACAGCCCAAAGATCTGATTTGTGTTCGGAGGAAGCACGAGGACATCCTCCGAGCCGCGTTTGGAGCTGAGAAGACGCCATCGCCCGGGCGATTTGAGTCTGTCGCTCAGGAACTTGAGTCCTCTGGTCTCAAAGAGGCAATCAGGCACCTGGGTGACGAAATAGTGCTTTGCTGTAAACCCAATATCCCAGCAGACAAATGCGACAAGTGCTGCGCCCATGATCAGACGGAAGCGCCTCTTGAGGTGCTTGGGAAAAGGAATGGACAGAATCAGGCCAGCCGCCACAATCGCAAGAACTACCCCGGAAACAATCTGCTTCTTCTCATAGGCCAACCACCCATTGAGATTGCCTTCGCTCCACTCCTTGATCAGACCCGAGCGGGTATAGGTGTGAAGTTTAATCCACATCGTCTCAGGAATAGAGCGTGCCTTCTCCGCGAACATCGCCAGTGTAGCTTCTCCCTTGACAGCGTAAATCAAAGCAAAAGCCAAAGCGAAGAGGACAACACCACCAACAACTGCGATCACATATCTCTTTAACCTGAGGTCTTTCGTGGCATCTTTGACTTGATCGAATCCGATGCCTCCCATCGCCGACAAACAGAGACAGGAGATAACCGCAATACGAGAGATTCGTGACGCTCTGAAAACCGGCAGGAGCCTATAGGCAATCCCAACAATAAATGCACTTGTTGCGATGGCAACACTAATAGCAAGCAGGATGGTAAGGATCTGGATTCTCGGACTCTTCCTGATGCGCCAGAGTGCCACGAGAGCAAGCATCAAAATCCCTATGCTGCAATAGACAGTGAAATCTGGATTGTATGGATGGATTACTTCCCTTGGAAGGTCTGCCCAGTCGGTTCCCTCAACTGGATTCCCAAACAGGTTGGGGAAAATCGATCGCAGAAGCAAGGCTGCTGGAGTGATAAAGACCTGCTGCATGTGTTCAAGCTCAATGGTGAGCCCTATTGAGTTGCGAGTGAGTTCGACAAAGGGTACAAGCTGAACAGCGACAATCAATATCGACAGCGTACCAGATATGCCAAAGACCCTGGCTGTCTGAATCAGGCTGCGCCACCTTGGCTCACTTTTGTTTGCAAGCAAATTCACATAGAAGCCATAGATAACGACAGAGCCCACTCCGAAAATGAACACCTGAGGAAACCCGGCAAAGTAGCCGAGCGTGAAGAACAAGGTCAGCAGGAGAATCCCTTTCTTTTCAGCCTGCCGGCTTTTCTCGAAACCGTAGAAGAAAAACGGAACCCACGCACCTGTTGCGACGAACGTTGGATGTCCGATCCGAACATAGAAGAACGAACAAAACGCATAGCCAAAAGCAGCGGCAAGCGAGCCCAGTTTTGAGACCTTGAGCGCTCGCATGAAGAGGTACATACCAATCATTGCAAGGCAGACATGGATTGCGACATCATAGCCCATCGATCGCAATGGATCGAAAGGTACAAGGAGAAGGGCAAGTGGATAGAGCACGCGTGTTTGGGGGTCAGCAAAGAAGGGCATTCCGCCGAATACATAGGGGTTCCAAAGCGGGAACCTCTTTTCCCGAATGCTCCTGGTGAGTTCATATCGTCTCGGCAAATATGTCACAAACGAATCCGTCCGATAAGTTCTATGCTCAAGATCGCTTTGCAGGGCGTAAGCCTGCCACGGACTGTAATGGAATGGGTTAGCGTCAAGATAGATGTCAGGACCGAAGAGGATATCTGAAAAAAAGATGATCGTCGCCAGTATGAGCACCAAAAACGGTAATACCGCTCTCACATCGATGTCCTTGCCCTAGAGTCATGAGATGCTGACCTGTTCTGTGTACCACAAAAGCAGTGGAGCGCCAAGCTGAAAAAGGTAATGTAAGCAAGGGCCGGGGGATTCAAGTGGCTGAACAGGGAAATTCTCAGAAATCGCCCTCGCATCAACGTCTTCTGACTGCTTTTCCTGCGGGAAGACCAATGGAAAAAGCAAGGGGGCAACTTTCTGTTGCCCCCAACGTATTCGCTTTGAATGCGTCTCTACCGATAAAGAGCCTTGATAGCTCCCCACTGCGCAGGACTGGTAGATGTCGGACAGTCCGGACAGTCAGGTGTGTTGAATTCCCAGCCATCAATCCAGAGATCCTGGAAAGCACCCGAATCATCAATTGTGAAGCTATGGTTACCAGTCCCCTCCCAGGTCTCACAATCATCCTTGCGGTACTTGTATTCAACATACGGATTGCTTCCCGCAGGGAAGAGCACATCGACCTGGTAGAGTTTTGGGCTATTCTCAGGGCAGCTGAGACTCATTACGACGCCACTGCCCCAGTTGGTAAGCACATCGTGGCTTCCTGTCACGCAGACATCACCCGTTGTCTCTACACCACTTGTCAAGCAGAGGTGGAATCTTACGGTGACATCCTGAGATGTGACCTGGGTTATGTCGATGACAAAGTTGGGATCATTGCCACACTGATCCTGACCATAGCACTCAGTGGCATCGGTGACGTCAACGACCTTCACATAGAACTCGACCTGATCACAACCATGCCCAGCGGGAATTGTCCCCTTGTATTCGTCGTTATTCCCGACAGGCACATTGTAAACCATCGGGACTTCGGTGAAGTCAACATCACCAACACATTTGTAGTAAAGATATGCCTCCACGTCCGCACATGGACCGCTGGGACCGGTGCAACCATCTTTCCAGACCTGGACATACACATCGATATCATCGTTCGACGTGTACATGGCACCATTGCAGGGCCAGATCTGCCCGCACCAGCCAACAGCACCCATAGCGGAGGAAGCCATAGTGATAAGTAGGGCAGCCGCAGCCAGTCCGCTAACAAGCTTCATCACTTGCTCCTCCTTCCTATAAGGTACCGACAAACTACCGGGGGAACCTCACCCTTGCCAGCCTCGTCCACGTCCCCTCGCCCCATGGACGAGTGCCGTCTCCTAACATGACCAAGCACGATGCTCTTGAAGGAGCCTTCAGCGAAGGTTCCTGACACACCTGCTCGCTCCAATTGCTCACTTGTTCGCCTTTCATTATAAAGAATTTATTTCGATTTGTCAAAGATATTGTGGCGGTAGTTTGCAGGCGGGATGACGGTCGGCGCCAAGTCATATTACCTCACGCACCCACACTGAAGCTAAAGCTCAGCCGAAACCAGGCCGACCATTATAGTCGGGCAGACCGGAAGCGCCCCTATGGACTGGGGGAAGCAACACATCGAAGAAGAGCTGCCAATCAGGTCGACACCAGCTTCGGTTTGCATTTCGCATGTTAGATATAGGAGGAGGCAAAGAAACCATGGCAAGCCTGACGGCCACTAGGGACCTCATGGGAACGATCGATGAGATCAGGCAACATCTCGTTGCTGTCCTTGAAGCTGCTAAGTTCAAAGTGAAGTCGGTTGAGGGTGACACGATCAAAGCTCAAAGCGGGTTTTCGCTGACTTCACTTGGCTCAAATCTGTCTGTATTGCTCGAACAGACTGATGCATCAACTGTAAGGATGGTCTTCAATCTTGAGCCCAGACAGAAAACCGTGATGACTGACTGGGGAAGGTCAAGAAGGGAACTGAATAGGATCCTCGAATTGCTTGAAGCGAGGCTCAGCCCTGAGTCATCTGAGAATGACCTGCAATGTCCCGAGTGCCATGCATCAGTTCATGATGAAGATGTGTTCTGTGCCAATTGTGGTAGCAAGATAGCATAGGGAGGTTGAGAACATGCCAAACTACTGTCCGCGGTGCGGCAAGAAAGTGGGGCAGACTCATCGCTTCTGTCCCTGTTGTGGCAACCAGCTTGGCAACAGAGGCATTGGGCAGATGAAGGAGATGGGGAAAGCAGCACCAGGCAGCGCTCATCTTGAAGCAATTGCGATCGAATCTAACCAGGTCAAGAATCTATCGTATGCTTCCATGGCAGGCTTCGGTGCACTTGCATTGATATCATTGCTCACCAACAGCGGATTGGGATTTCTCTTGGGTGCAGCATTTGCAGGTGGGGTCTATTTTTTCGTTCTCAAGAAATACACCGAGGGGGACTACAGCACCTGCTCAATCGCCGCCATGGTAATCGCCATTGCAGCAGGGCTCATTGGACTTGTCGTACTACCCTATTCGCCCATTCTGGGTCTGGTTGACATCCTGCCGGCCATCCCGCTCTTTTATGTTTGGCGGGACCTGAAGGATGGACAGGTCAACCCACATGCCAAGGGGTGATTCGATAGATTTGCTTTCACAGCTTGTGCTCGACCTTTGCGTTTGGTCTCGAATGTGCACACCGAGTCCGTCACACGACCAGACGCTCAACCTAGATTCATCCAGGAAAGTGTCGAGGCGAAGCCATGACCGGTGTATCACGAAGCTAATAGAATCCTTAGATGCACGTCATCGTTGAGCAATCCGTCGTAGGCCACCTCAATAGCCACCCACACTTCTCAGAGCCCACTCGATTGATGCTTGACTGGCACGGCTCCGGTGAGGTAAAGAACATACATGCTGTCGTGATGAGCAAGGAGCCGCTGAAGTAAGTAAGAGCTCTCCGAATGAAACGCTCGAATGCGATTCATGATATCGAGGCAACTGAGGGACCGATCGTGAGACGTTCGCCTCCTTTGAGGATTTTCATCCTTCCACTGATTGTATTGATGGCAGTGCTCGTGAGAGCCTATTTCCTATACCTGACTCAGGACTTGAAGCCGGTCTTCGACGAAGTTGCCTATTTACGCATGGCTCGGGAGGTTGTAGCCACTGGCGACTTTGGCGCACTCTGGAGATGGCCACCAGGCCAACCCTACTTCATCGCAGGTATCATTCGAGTGGCGGGTGAGAACTTAGTCATCATCAAGGCAGTCCAGGTTGCAATAAGCTCACTAAGCGTTCTACTGATCTATCAGGTTGCAAGGCGTGCTTTCGGCTCCAGACTAACAGGGACCCTTGCTGCCCTGCTTGCAGCCATCTATCCGTCATTCGTCGCCTTCAGCCACCTGCTGTGGTCTGAGACTCTTTTCATCTTCCTGTTTCTCCTGTCCATCCATGCGCTGTTTGAGTTCACTCAATCGCGGCGTTCACATACGCTATTCTTTTGCGGAATGGTCTTCGGGTTGGCGTGTTTGACACGCTCGATTGCTCTGGTATCCGTTCCGGCCATTGGGGCCTACCTCTGGCTGAAGTGCAAACGCGACCGCAGGGTGGTCATACCCTGGCTCATCTTCTTTGGAGCTTTTGCAGCAGCAATCGCACCCTGGACCATCCGTAACCTGAGAGTCCATGGAGCGTGGGTGGTCGTCGCTCCCAATGTAGGTATGAACCTCTGGAGGGGCAACTCACAAATTCCCGGGTCTCCAGCAGGACGCAATGAGTTCTCTAGAGAGAAATATGAGGGAAGTGGGGTGACCGCACTGGAAAGAGAACAATACGCTCTGAGGAAGGCTATGGAGCTAATTAGAATGAACCAGCCCCATTGGTTGCTCAAGAAATGCGTGATCCATCTGCATAACTGGCGAGTAGGCTCTTCGTTCGTGCTTCGTCATCTGCGCCTGGGATTCTATGGTAACGTTGCAGAGCAGACTGAATGGCTGCTTTCCATCCTCATTCAATCCATATATGCATTTGTGATGGTTGCAGCCATTATTGGGCTCTCCTGGACTGCCTACAATTGGGAAAGTCGTTTCCTCGTAGCAATAGTTGCGTTGTTCATCCTGATATATATAGTGACGATAGCCACCAACCCGCGCATGCGAGTCTCAATAATGCCGATTATCGTTATGCTCTCCGCAAATGGTCTCATCAAAGTCTACGAATTTATGCATCAAGCCCTCGGCGCAATCAGATCTGGGCAGACGACCGGAGCCGGTTGCCCCAAACCCTCTCGACCACGTGTTGCACAGCCACTGAGACTCATTCTGTGCACTGTCGGAATTGCACTTTTCACCTATGTCTCGCTGTCAGATGTCATTACGCTCGCCAGAAGGGTCCTGAGGTCGGGCTGATCGTTGGACCTACATCTTTCTCCAGGTTCACAGACTGGCGCCGACAGGTTCAAGGCAGTCGAGGAGAGGGCTTCAATGGCGGGGCCGACGGGACTCGAACCCGCGACCTCTGGCTTGACAGGCCAGTGTGCTAACCAAGCTGCACCACGACCCCGCATTCCGTTTAAGAAAATACCAGAAGCCTTTCAAAGTGTCAATAGAAGTTAGAATCGGACCAGATAGGAATTGTGCCGATTCTGTCCTCGAAGGCTCCGTCAATTCAGCCAGATTTCCTCAGCGCGATCACCAACTTAGCCATCATGCCAGAGGTGAATCTTCCTGGCTCCGACCCCGTGCAGCGTGCACGTTTTTGGCTCCGACCCCTTTTGGGGGGATTTGGGGGTTTTGGGCTTTGATTAGATGTTTGAGGGAGAGGTAGGCCAGATAGGCAAAGGCACAGGCCTCCTTCCAGTCACTGGATATTCCAATAGCCTCGCCCTCAATTATCTTGCACTCGGGTATGCGGCGGATGAGGCCCGACATGATTGCCGGGTTGTGCACACCTCCACCTGTCACGATGACCTCATCAACCTCCATGCGCTTAAGAACAAACTTACGTATGCTGCCTGCGATCGCCTCGACAGTAGCCTCGGTCAGGGTACTGACGATGTCTGCCACATCGAGATTCTTACTCTGCATTCTGGTTATGGCTTCAAGCGTGAATTCGTTACCGAACTCGTGCCAGCCAGTGGACTTGGGAGGCTTCCTTCTGAAGTAAGGGTGGGCCAGGATGAGTCTCACCTCTTCCCGGTCAGGCTTGCCCTTAAGAGCAAGCTTTCCGTTGATATCGTATTGCCTGCGTCCATGTGTCAGGTACCTCACCGCAAAATCGATCATGCAGTTTCCTGGTCCGCAATCGAAAGCCTCGACTTTTGCGATGTCTCGATCCTTTGGCAAGACCGTCACATTCGAGATGCCCCCAATGTTCAGAGCTATGCGCGTCTTCTTTCTCGAGCCCAGAACAACATAGTCGAAAATCGGTACGAGCGGAGCACCCTCCCCTCCCGCTGCAATATCGGCTGCTCTGAAATCACTCACGGTCGGAATGCCGGTGATTACCGAGATGACCGCTCCAGAGCCGACCTGTAGCGATGCTTTGACTCTGCGCTGCCCAAACCGGATCCCACGAGGTCGATGAAGCAGGGTCTGGCCGGGATTTCCAATAACCATGACTTCACCAGGGCTTATCTTGCATGCCTTGAGCACATCGAGAACGGCTCGGGCAAAGATCTCACCCAGCAGATAATCAAGGGCAGCAACCTCGATGGCGGAGAACTTCTCCCCGGGTTGCAAAAGGCGTCTCCTTAGCCAGGCAGGAAAAGGGATGGTCTGTCCATGGATGAGCTTGATACGGTTTCCTGGATACTTCCCACCTATCTCGACGATCGCAACATCAACACCATCTTTGGATGTGCCTGACATCAAACCACATGCAAGCGATGGTCTCTTCATATCTTTCCCTCTCATCGGCTGGTGAGAATACCCTGTGCGATCCTCTGGGTGCGAATCCAGAGCACCACAGTCGGTATGGCTGCAAGCATCGATCCGGCCATGAGCATCGACCAGTCGGTACTGTGCTCACCTTGAGAGAAGATGGCAAGTCCGACCGGCAGCGTTCTTACCCTGTCAGAGCTTGTCAAAACAAAAGGAAGCAGAAAGGAGTTCCAATTGATCAAGAATGTATTGGTCGCAACAACTGCAAGAGCGGGCTTAAGAACTGGAAACACAACTCGAAAGAACGTGCTGCACAAGCCTGCGCCATCCATGAAGGCAGCCTCTTCAATCTCACGAGGAATGGCTTTGAGGTATTGATAGACAAAGAAGATATTGAAAGCATCTACAAGAAAAGGAAGCACAAGGGCGAAATAGGTGTCAATCAGATTTACTCTATAGAGCATGGTAAAGAGAGGTATCATCATGATGTGTTTTGGAATCATCATGGTTGCAATCACAAGCAGCATAAGCAGCCGAGTGACCTTGAGGCGACTCCGCCGACAACCAGCATGGCAACAAGCGCACTGTTGAAGAAATATCTGCCAAACCTGCCTGAGGTGACAACCTCAGCATAGTGGCTGAATGTGATGTGTCTGGGAATGAGATCACCAATTGATCTCAAGACGCTACCTTCCCCCTTGACCGAGATCGAAAGCATCACGATCAACGGAAAAAGATCGATCACAAGCGCAATCAGGAGTATTCCACCCAGGAAACCGATCTTCGCTTGCCCAGTTCCAGGCCGTTTCAAAATCCCATTCATCGATTGAAACACCTCAAGCTGCCGACTGTATCTGCTTCAGAAGTCGCACCTGTAAGAAGGCAAAGCAGGTTATCAGGATGAAGACAACGACAGCGACGGCACTGGCTGTGCCCATGTCGATCCTGTGGAATGCCTTCTCATACATATAGTAAACAAGTGTCATCGTGCTTCCCATGGGACCACCCCTTGTCATGATGACAACCTCGACGAAAACCTGGAAGGCACGGATTGTGTTGACAACGACGACGAAAACAACAACAGGCTTAAGCGCTGGCAACGTGATGAAGCGAAACAGGGCAAACTTGCCAGCACCATCG
>JALGWB010000405.1:1648-3389 GCA_025774405.1 bacterium | reverse complement strand
AATCTTTTCAAGTCCGACATGCTCATAACCAGCCTTGAGGCCTTTGCCATTTTCTGCCTTCTGTCAGGTGCAATCTATGTATTCAACGATCTGTTCGATCTTGAGCAGGATAGGGCTCATCCTGTGAAGCGGAAGCGCCCGATTGCCAGTGGCAGGGTGACAAGAGGAGGCGCAATAGGTTTAGGCATAATCGCAGGAGCGCTCGGTCTCGTGTTTTCGTCCTTTCTCAGTCGTGGGTTCTTTCTAGTCAGCATCACCTACTTCGTAATAAGCATGGCGTATTCATTCCAGCTCAAGCATATGGTCGTGCTTGACGTCCTGGTAATCTCGATTGGATTTGTGCTCCGGGCAATGGCAGGTGTTGAAGCCCTGAAGGGTATTGATCAGGGTGTGATCATGTCACCGTGGTTGCTCGTCTGCACACTCTTTCTCGCTCTGTTCCTTGGTTTCAATAAGCGTCGCCACGAGCTTGATCTGCTGGCTGACGAGGCGGGCAGACATCGCAAGAGTCTCGACGATTATTCCAAAGAATTTCTCGATGCAATGATTGCTGTGGTAACAGCTGCCACTGTTATTGCATATTCTATCTATACAATCTGGCCCCAAACGGTTGAGAAGTTCGACACCCGTAATCTGATTTACACGGTTCCGTTCGTTGTATTTGGGCTTTTCCGTTACATGTACCTGGTGATAATGAAGAACAAGGGCGGTAGTCCCTCAGAGGTTCTGGTCTCCGATATCCCGCTGGTAGTTGATATTCTCCTCTGGTTATTGGCCGCAGGTCTCATTCTTTATGCTTCCTGAGCGCGAGGGATGGTGATTTTGTGGTTGAGTTAAGGTGTCGTGCAAAGATAAATCTGTACCTCAGAATTCTTGGCAAGCGTGCTGATGGCTATCACGACATTGAAACCATCTACCATACAATCGGGCTTCATGATGTCTTGAAGATTCAGCCCAATCCGTCAGGCATAGTTGTTGAGTGTGATACGGCAGATGTCCCTGTCGATGAGAGCAATCTTGCTTTCAGGGCGGCATTGAAGATACTCGAGGGTTCATCGCGAGGCGTGAGAATAACCATAGCCAAGGCGATTCCGGTGGCTGCTGGCCTGGGTGGGGGTAGTGCAGATGCAGCTGGCACACTTGTTGGCATTAACAGGTTGTTTGATATGCAGCTCACCAGCCGTCAAATAGAAACCTTAGCGAGCAATATTGGAGCCGATGTCAGGTTCTTGATTCGGGGCGGATGTGCTATTGGTAGAGGTCGGGGTGATGATCTTTCATTCCTGGAACCGCTTCATCGGATGCCGATTATCCTGGTTATACCAGGCTTCAAGATTAGCACCCGTTGGGCTTACAGCTCTGCTAAAATGGAGTTGACAAGCCCGCAGGTCAGTCTTACTATGATAACGAACGCACTCGAAAGAGGAGACGTTCACCTTCTGAGGAATCTCCTCTATAATGACCTTGAGGGCGTTGTCTTCGAGGAGTACCCAGTTGTTAAGCGAATTAAACAGTTGCTCTTGGAGAATGGGGCCTGTGGCGCATTGATGTCAGGCTCCGGCCCAGTTGTTTTTGGAATATTTCCTGAGGAAGGTGATGCCCGGAAGGCAAAACATCACATGGAGGCGCAAGGGTTGCGCGTGATTGTGACATCTTTTGCTGCAAGTGGCGTGACGGCATAGGCAGAGGTGTGCATCAGCTCGTGGGGCTACTGAGCCATAGCTCAGGAGGTAGACCATGG
>JALGWB010000405.1:0-1614 GCA_025774405.1 bacterium | reverse complement strand
TCACAGCCATCAGAGTCACGCCAGTAAAGGCAGACAGGGTCCTGGCAATCGTTACGCTCACCCTGTGCGACTGTTTCGTACTCCGTGCCATGCGGTTGATCATGGGTCGTCGAAGGCGATATGTTGCAATGCCTACGCGGCATACCGAGACAGGGACGTTTGAAGTTTATCATCCTATAACGAAAGATACGAGGCAGACGATTGAAGAGCTGGTGAACGACATTTTTGATCGAAAGCAGTCCGGACAAGCCTGTGATCTTGAACGTAAGGTGTATATTGGCTCCTCATGTTCGGAGCTTGTGATAACCGGTGTGAAAGTCAAACCCTATGAATCTCAGAAACTCAAGGGATTTGCCAGCCTGATTCTTGATGACTGCTTGGCGATAAATGGTGTTAAGATAATAGTGGGCAGCAGGCGCAGGTTTGTACAAATGCCCAATGTGAGGCGAGGTCGCAGATACAAAGATCTTGCCTTCCCGATCAAGGCGGAAATAAGGGAGCTCATTGAAGAAACGATTTTCGAGCAATATCATAGAGTTGTCGGCACAAACTAAATATGGCAAAGGTTTGAGCCGTTGTGGCAAGCTGGGGCGTCGTCAAGCGGCTAAGACACAGGGCTTTGGACCCTGGATCGGAGGTTCGAATCCTCCCGCCCCAGCCAGGTAAACGGCTTTTGATTGTAACCATTAGAAAGGGACTTGATCATGAGGATCTTTGCTGGTCGAGCTAATCGGGTACTTGCTGAGGAGATTGTTGAGTACCTCGGTACGGAACTGGGTGACTGTGAGATAACCCAGTTTGCAGATGGTGAGATCTTCTGTAAGTACAACGAAAACATTCGAGGAGTGGATGTCTTCATTGTGCAACCCACATTTCCACCGGCTGACAACCTTTTGGAGCTGCTGATCATGATCGATGCTGCATGCAGGGCTTCAGCTCACAGGATCACTGCCGTGATTCCATATTTTGGCTATGCAAGGCAGGATCGTAAGGATCAGCCTAGAGTGCCAATCACCGCTAAGCTTGTTGCCAATCTGATTACAATGGCTGGTGCAAACCGTGTTCTGACGATGGATCTTCATGCAGGTCAGATACAGGGGTTCTTTGATATTCCAATGGATCATCTCTTTGCAGCTCCCGTGCTGATAGACTACTTCAAGGGCTTGAGCATCAAGAGCCCCACTGTGGTTGCTCCCGATATCGGCAGCGTGAGGATGGCGAGGGGCTTTGCCAAGAGATTGGGCATGCCTATAGCCCTGATTGACAAACGAAGACCAACTCGCAATGTCTCGGAAGTTCTTAATGTCATTGGTGAAGTCAAAGACCACAATGTTGTCATCATTGATGACCTTGTGGATACTGGTGGAACGATTGTAAATGCGGCAAGGGCCTTGCGTAAAGAGGGTGCACAGGATATTTATGTAGGGTGTACGCATGGCGTTTTCTCGAAGGACGCTCTGGCTAGGATCAACGAGTCGCCTATAAAGGAGCTGGTTGTAACGAATACCATCCCGCTGGATCGTAAAGGTCCGACTGACAAGGTAAAGGTGTTGTCGGTTGCCAAGCTGCTTGGCGAGGCGATTCGGAGAATACATGAAGGAGAATCGGTAAGTT
>JALGWB010000061.1 GCA_025774405.1 bacterium | reverse complement strand
AATTTCGTATCTGGCCATTAATCACTTGCCGTAGTACTTTCTGATCTCTTCCTCAGTTATTCGATGAAGCTCCTCACGCGGCAGAATCGAGAGCACCTTCCAGCCTAAATCAAGGGTTTGCTCTATGGAGCGGTCTTCGTTCAAACCCTGGCTGAGAAACTGCCTTTCGAAGGCATCGCCAAACTTCAAGTAGGTATGATCAAGAGGACTGAGCTCCTCTTCACCGATTACCGAAGCGAGAGCTCTGATGTCCTTGACATGGGCATAGGCAGCAAACAGCTGACTTGCCAGGTGAGCGTGATCCTCCCTTGTCATGCCCTCACCTATACCATCCTTCATCAGGCGTGAAAGCGAAGGCAAACCAGCAATTGGTGGATAAATCCCCCGCTGATTGAGATCCCTTTCGAGCACAATCTGCCCTTCGGTAATGTAACCGGAAAGGTCAGGAATCGGATGTGAGATGTCATCATTTGGCATCGTCACGACTGGCATCTGGGTAATCGATCCAGGTTTGTCCTGAATCATCCCAGACCTTTCGTAGATGCTTGCCAGGTCGCTATAGAGATGGCCAGGGTAACCCTTGCGGCTTGGTATCTCTTCACGCTCAGTTGAAATCTCTCGCAGAGCCTCGCAATAATTCGTCATATCGGTCAGGATCACCAAAACATGCATACCCCTCTCGATTGCCAGATATTCGGCCACGGTCAGGGCCACCCTCGGTGTGACCAATCTTTCAACTGACGGTGCATCGGCGAGACTCAGGAAAACGGCGGCACGCTCCATAGCACCAGACTCCTCAAAATTGTGTATGTAAAACATGGCTTCGTCATGTTTAATTCCCATACCGGCAAAGATGACAGCAAATGGGGTATCTTCACCGACGATCTTTGCCTGGCGGGTTATCTGGGCAACCAGTTGCATGTGAGGAAGTCCACTGCCTGAGAAAATCGGTAGCTTCTGCCCCCGAACAAGCGTATTCATACCATCGATTGCCGATATGCCTGTCTGAATGAACTGCCGGGGATATTCGCGAGCTGTTGGATTCACGGGCAAGCCATTGACATCACGTGCCTCTCCAACCGGATCAGGACCACCATCAATTGGCCTTCCAAGTCCATCGAACACCCTTCCCAATACTTCCGAAGACACAGGCATCCGAAGTGGTTCCCCTCTGAAACGGACCCTTGTTGTCGCCAGTTTCAGGCCTGACGTTCCTTCAAAGACCTGAACGATTGCTGCCCCCGATGCAACCTCAAGGGTCATACCCAGGCGGACTTGCCCATCGTCACCCAGCACCTCAACGAGCTCATTGTAACCAACGTCGTGGATACCGCTGATGGCGACAATCGGTCCATATATCTCGTCAACCCCAACGTATTCACGCTGGTCGAGAAGGTGTTGCTGCTCACTCGAAGGTTGCTGCATATTCGCCAATAGCCTCCTCAAGTTTGGTTTGAAGCTCCTGGAGCTTTGATGCATCCTCATTCCGATATTCGTATTTCATCTGCATAATATCACGCATCACTCCGAGCTTCTTCAGCCCGACAAGCGTTGCTCCCTTCTTGATAGCCTCTGATGCCAGTTTGTAGAAAGTGACTATGATCTTGAGCATCCGATACTGCTTCTCCGCTACACAGAAGGCATCTACCTCATCGTAAGCATGCTGTTGAAGGAAAGCGGTCTTGAATATCTTTGCAGTCTCAAGAATCAAACGCTGGCTATCGGGAAGAACATCTGCACCGACAAGCTTTACAACTCGTTCAAGCCGTGCCTCTCGCTGCATTATGGACATGATCTCCGATCTCAGCTGCTGCCATTCACCGGAAGTCTGTTGATCCCACCATTCACCGACATCCTCTGTGTACTCGCTGTAGCTGTCAAGCCAGCTTACTGCCGGATAGTGGCGAGCATTGGCCAGTTGCTTATCAAGCGCCCAGAATGCTCTAACGAAGCGCTTGGTATGCTGAGTAACCGGTTCCGAAAAATCCCCACCCGGAGGTGATACAGCCCCAATGGTAGTAATCGAGCCAAGTTTGCCAGAAAGGGTTTCAACCATTCCAGCCCTTTCATAGAACTCCGCCAGCCTCGTTGGGAGATAGGCCGGGAAACCTTCATCTGCAGGCATCTCTTCCATTCTACCCGATAGCTCCCGCAGGGCTTCAGCCCAACGCGAAGTTGAGTCAGCCATCACCGCAACATGGTAGCCCATGTCACGATAGTACTCAGCAATGGTGATTCCGGTGTAGATGCTTGCCTCCCTGGCAGCAACTGGCATATTCGAGGTATTGGCGATCAGGATCGTGCGCTCCATGAGATACTTGCCCGTCCGTGGATCCATGAGTTTTGGAAACTCCAGAAGAACTTCAGTCATCTCATTGCCACGCTCACCACAACCGATATAAACCACGATATTGGCATCACACCATTTTGCAAGGGCGTGCTGAATCATGGTCTTGCCTGTTCCGAATCCGCCAGGCACAACTACCACCCCACCACGCGCAACCGGGAAGAGGGTATCCAGAACACGTTGCCCTGTGATCAACGGTTCATTGTGGGGCAGCCGCTTCCTGTATGGTCGTCCGACCCTGACAGGCCATTTTTGAAAGAGCTTTAGCTCAAACTCGGCGTCATCTCTT
This sequence comes from bacterium, assembly GCA_025774405.1. Classification (GTDB taxonomy): domain Bacteria; phylum Arandabacterota; class Arandabacteria; order Arandabacterales; family Arandabacteraceae; genus JALGWB01. Next base: position 7,724 of record JALGWB010000061.1, on the reverse strand, counting down.
TTCAGGCGAGCAATCGGACGGTCGATCTTGTAGTCACCTTCAGGTGCTATCTCGATCAATTCGCCCTCAAGATCCGGCGGGACTGTTACGCAATGCTCTATGATTTCTGTCTCCTGAACAGTACCAATTACGGTTCCACCCTCGACATGCTTACCACCTGCAATCGCCGGCACAAAATGCCACTCACGATCTCTATCGAGGGCCGGGATGTGAACACCCTTTGCAACAAAATCACCGGAGCGAGCCCTTATCATATCGAGCGGGCGCTGGATACCATCATAGATGCTGCCAACCAGACCGGGACCGAGCTCAACCGAAAGTGGCTCACCCTGTCCATAGACAGGTGTACCTGGACGAAGACCGGTCGTATCCTCATATACCTGGATCCATGCCCTGTCCCGATTGATCCTGACAATCTCACCGACAAGCCGTTCGTCACCGACAAAAACCAGCTCGAGCATTTCAACGCCGCTGACGTCATAAGCCTCAACGACTGGACCCACAACCCTGCCGACTTTTCCTACTATCCTCTCACTCATCTTGGCTAACTATCTCTCCAATCAACATAGATCTGATCTCTGACCTTATCCTCCTGAACCTTCTTGTGAAGGTATTGTCAAAAACCACCCTTCCATCCTCTGATGTGGCTATACAACCACCATCATCGAGTTGAGGGTCAAGCTTTATATCTATCTCGACTTTGTCTCTTCCTGACTCCTGCCCAAGCATATGCCTGAGTTCGGCCATAAAGGCTTCATCGATCAGCTTCTCATCTGTCTTTGAAACTCTCAGGGCAACCTTGCTTTCGGCAATTGCTCCAATTGCCTCTCTGGCCAGAGCCAGTAGAATCCGCCTGTAATCCTGCGAATTCCTCAGATTGGCCAGCTCCTGCTCAATGCGCTTGAAAGCCCTGTTTACCACCTCTTCGCGGGCACCGAGGAGGATACGTTTTGACTCCAACCTCGCAGTTGCCACCTCCTTGGCACGAAGCGCCTCGGCCTTGGCCCGAGCCTGATCGAGGATTTCCTGACGAATGCTCTCTGCCTGGGTTTCTGCCTTCTTGCGATGGCTATCTGCCGTCCGATTCGCTCCATCGAGAATCCGCTTGGCTTGAGCCTCAGCATCGTCAAGTATTTTCTGAATGATCGCCTCTTCAGATGAATCGTTTCTCGTCATATGCTTATCCCGATGGCTTTGCGAACAACTTCCTCAACCTTGAGACGCTTGGGCAGTGGCCCCTTCGGCCCGGGGATTTCGAGCACCAGTGGGAACCCGATACCATAGAGTCTGGCTTCAACTTCGTCACGAATGACCTCGGCGATGTCCTCGGTAATCAACACCACTCCAATGTCCTTGCGAGCAACCGCATAGTCGAGAGCCTCTTTCGCCTGATTGCGGTCAGTTGCACGTTTGCCCTCTATGCCAACGAGCCCAAAGCCGGCTACCGTATGTTCGTGGCCTATGACAAAAAACTTCATCCTATACCTTGCCCAGAATCATGATAGCGATGATCAACCCATAGATGGCTATTCCCTCGGCAAGACCAACAAAGATGAGTGTTCTGCCAGCGATTTCGGGTTTCTCACCAACTGCTCCGACAGCAGCCGCGCCAACATAGGCGACTGCTATTCCAGCGCCAACACATCCAAAACCGGTAGAAATGGCAGCTCCAAGAAATGCCCATCCAATTGTTCTGCCATCGACCTTTACAACCTCGGGTTGCTGAGCATGGGCCTTGGCGATTGCTATCGCAAGCATCGAAATCACAATAACCATTACTGCTGCGAAGGAATAGACGATTAGCTTCCGCAAGCGATCCTTCCCTTTCAATCTATTCACCACCTTTCTCATGGCGAACCACCAAACCTGTCTTTAAGAAGCCTGCAGGCTTATACCTTGAGCCCAGGCCTTTGAAGAACTTACCAAAAAACTCATAATACTCAAGCCTTAGAGCTTGAATCGTGACAACAAGCCCTTCAAGCAGGATTATCACTATGTTTCCAAAAACAAGTACCAGCCATGAAAGCATCGTTCCAGCAGGTTTCGAAGCAACCACACTTGCGAGACTGAAAACTGCAATAAACAGCCCGGCATGAGCCAGCCCAAATGCAGCCACACGAATAAAGGAAACAGTATTTGCAAGATAGCCCATGAATATCTCGAGTATCTCAACAGCTGACTCCATAACGTAGGTGGCCACACCGTCAGGAAAGAGCCTTCTGCGTTTACCCATAAGCCGAAGAATAGGTGCACGCAAAGCAAACAGGACAAGCGGGATACCTATGAGGGAATATGGCAGCGCCGGGTTAATCGATGACCGTCCGCCTATCATCCATTTAATCGCCATACCAACAGCAGCCCAGTAGACGACCCCAATCAACGGTCCAGACTTATCGAAAAAGTTTTCCAAGAAGGCATGGGTCCTGATGGAGTTTATGATGTTGAGGATGATACCAAGGCTAACAACAATCACGCCGAAGCCAATTGCCACTTTGAACAGATCGGCGATGCTGTCAAGAGGCTTAAGCCACAGGGTTGGCAGAACGTCCTCGAGACCGAAGATACTCCCGTAGAGCATACCAAACACCATTGATGCACCACCGCAATAGGCAGCGAGTTTCCCTGGTTCACGCCACCGCTGCGACTTGATTGAGACTATAAGTCCAGTAACCAGAAGCACCAGCCCATGCCCAACATCACCAAACATCATTCCGAACATGAAGAGGAAAGTAATGCCAACAAAAACTGTAGGATCAATCGTACCGTAAGCAGGTGTCCCATAGCCGCTGACAAGCATCTCAAAAGGTTTCAGTACAGATGGTTGTTCAAGAAGAACCGGAACCTCAACCCTGCCACCGCTTTGAGAGATCAGCCTGTCAGCCTCTATCACCTCAATAATGGCTCTACCAGCCGTTCTATGCTTGATGGCCTCAATAAGTGATTGGCTCTTTTTGGTCGGCACCCAGCCTGAGAAGACACATGTTTTCTCAGTAACCCGGCAGTAGGCTTTAATCGCCAGCAAACGCAATCCTGCCTCAACCCTGCCAAGAAGCTCCCTGAGCTTGCCCTCATACTTCCTTCGAATCTCAGCAATCTCACCCCTGACCTGCCCGAGGTCATCCTCCAGCTTGGCTATGTTTTGAACTATATCCACTCCGACTCGCCTTGAGAGGTCGATAGCCTCCTTGCTTATCCTGGTTTCAACACAACCAACCTGCTTGAGAGCCTCATCGAGGCGAGTCCGATCCCTTCGAAGGACTACACAGATGATGTGCATCTTCTTGCCTTCGGTCCCAACTGGCAATAAAACAAGTGGCACCCCCGAAAGAAGCTGGTGCAGCCTTTCGAGATTTCGCTCATCAATCACGCCGATTGCGGTTGTAAGCAATGTTGACTTCATCAGGCCACCAATGGGCAAGCCACTCGGGCCGAGAGCCTCAATCTGATCTTTCAGGGCTCGGAGCTCCTGTATCCTTTCCGTCAGATGCCGCTTTTTCGCGAGAGTCGGGCTGATGTCACTCTCGATCACGGCAATCTCTTCATCGAGACATTTCAGGTCAATCATATCTGTTGCCTGTCCTGAAACCGGCAGACCCATCTGATCCTCACAACCCACCTGCTCCAGAAGATCAGTAAGCTTCCGTCTGCGCTTTGCATATTCACTCCTCAGCGTCTCAACCCCGATGGTTCCAAGTGTCTCAGCCCACTCATCAACCTCCTCAATCCTTGTAAGGTGAAGCACACCCTGGCGAGCAATCTCATCAAGCACGACCTCCATATCATCACGCATGATCAGGAAGGTTATGCGATCCATACGCTCGGCTATAAGCATCATTGCTTCACCCTATACCAAACAGCTGCTTCAGGATTTCATCTTCTGACGCACCAATTGCCATGCCGCCGAAGACAGTCCTCAGATTCTCGAGCTCGTTGCGCTTGAGAAGATAGAAGGCAAATACGCAGGTTATGCTGAAAGGATATCCCATGAGCATCGTTCTGGCAATCCCGACAGCCGCCTCCCTCACCATGTGCTCGAGCATTGAGACCGAATCGAGCTTTGTCTTTTGCTGAGAGATCTCACCGGCATACTGACCCAGAATCCTCGACTTCACATCCTCAATCTCTGCCGCGGAAAACTCGGATGAGGACAGCAGTCTGGAGATTTCTGAAGGCCCTTCAATCACACATGAACGAAGATCTTCAGGCTTCACCTGATGGTATTCCATAAGTCGTGCAAGGAGTGTAACGTTGATAATGTCGATCTCAGCACCCATGATTTTCAGAGCGCGCTTGGCATCAATTCCACCGAGAGCAACTGCTGCGTCGAGCAGCCTGCGGTAGTAGTGCTTCTCAAGCTCGATTTCAACAAAGAAGATTGCCTTCCTTCGATTGTAGGTGTCTATGCTTGAAGCCAGAGCTTCAAAATACGGCGTATGCCGCAACTCGAGAGCAATCTTCTCAATCGATTCGGCCTCAACCACATCATATATCGGGATGGCATTGACGATTTGGGACTCGATAAGAAACTTCGCAAGCGAAACATCCTTGGCATGCCACAGCCTCAAAGCGAACTCAAGATTGTCAAGCTCCCAGCGGGCAAGCAAGAGCCTACCAACCTCGAGGGTTTTCCCCCTGAGATTGGCCAATGAACGCCTGAAACGAGATGCAGTCACCTCCGTAATTACCTTCTCAATCCCCAGCACCTCGGTGGGCGCTTCTTCAGGAAGCCATCTCTCATATGCTGTTTTTCGAAGAGCGATCCAGGCGCTCTCAACGGATTCAGCCCTCGCCAGGCTCTCATAGTCCTCGCGCCTGAGGAGCTCACCTAGCATCGTTCTTGTCAATGCATTGGTGGCAGCGTATCTGCTCAATGATTTCATGATCCAAGCCCGGCGATCTTGCGCACTGCCGAAGCAATCAGTGAGGGATCAATCCTATCTGCCTGCTCAAGTATCGTCTCTGCCTTTGACTGAGCCTCTTTTAGAATGCTTTCCCGCTCGGCAAGAGCCTGTTGCCTGGCACTTTCAAGCAGGGTCTGAGCCTCTTCATGAGCCTTCTGGCGGGCATCAGCCAGGATCTGGGTGGCTTCCCTGCGAGCTCCTTCTGCGATCTCCCTTGCCCTGGTTCGTGCTTCCTGCACAATGCGCTTTGCATCCGCCTCTGCCTCAAGGATACGCTCAATAGCCTCTTTCACTTCCTGATCTCCTCGCTGAGGTTCACTCAGTGCCTCGACGGTCAATTCAAGAACTATAAAGCACATCGATTGTCTGGTCAACTGAAAGCCCGAGGGGGAGATGGCTCAGGCCTCAACGGATAAGAAGCACGATATCGAGCACCACTACTTCGTCACGAATGATAGGCATCGAGGAAGTGAATCCAGCCACGGTAGATCTCTGCAAACCTCAAAGCCAGATACTTGCCACGATAGTTCTGATAGATGGTGGGCGAAGCTGGAAACCAGACTGAAAGACCATTGGCGTTGGCGACACCCTGTCCAAGGCTTGATGATGCTATGATGGAATCCTTTGCCAGTCTGACAAGCTCACTGGCAGCCTTCCTTATCGCTCCGTCTGGGAGGCCCCGACCCAGCAACTCTGCAAGGTGGATGAGATCAACATAGTCAGCCATCTCAAACGTCTGCGCTTCGAGCCTGAGCCGCCTTATGTCACGATGGTAGGCATCAAGCCGGTATGCAAGCAGATCTCCGAGGTCGCTCAGTGATCTTACCACGGCTTCAGTCCTCGAGCACTCAACAGCTGAATGAGTCACATCGTAGATCCCGAGACGTTTGTATGCGGCGATGTAGGCCTCAACAATCCTGCGGGCTAGGTCATGGTGGCCAGCAGCAATTTTGACTGCCTTGAGCACCTCGTCATACGGCCAGCCATTGCCGGGCTCAGTTTGCTGGGAACCAACAATGATGTCAACCTGAGAGCTGAAATGGTGAGCTATCTCAACCATGCTCATCAAGCAGGCATCGAATCCAAGGATGCTGATTCGCATCTCTTCCCCGACACCAGCCCTCCGCATAGCTTCTTCAATCTCCGGCATGTCAAGCGATGAGCCAAAGTCATCATAACCAATGTCGCGCCTTATTGAGCGAAAACCGGTTCCATGATTCCATACGACAACAAGATAGTTATCTGCGGGATAGCGCTTGAAACCCCAGTCGAGAAAGCTTCTCAAAGCCTCTGGATCACCCGTGTCCTTCTCTGGCAGCCGTTCAATCACGATGCGATGAGCCTTGCCTGACCAATCGGGTTCCGTTATCTCATACCTCAGCGAACCGGTGTACTCACCATAGGTGTCAATCTCAACAGCAACATGCACCTGTGGGGATGCACCAACCTGGCAGAGCTCGACTATGTCGGCCAGCCCAGCATCACTGAGGTTGTTGTCCCCAGCTATATATGCCAGGAGTGTCCACGGCTTCCTGATCGGTCCGCTGGGCGGGGTTTGCTTGGACTTTCGCTTCGACTTATGCCTTGATCGGCTCTTGGAGCTCATGACAGCCTCCTTCAGCTGAAACAAGCACTCGCTCGATGGGATCCTGATTCAGCTCTCGCCTCACTCTATTACGAACAGCTGGCACCTGTCAATAGGATTGGATACGATCGGTTCTTGACCATGCCATCTGAGCAAAATACAATCTAACAGGATCGGAGGTACCTTGGAGCGCATCGCCCTGATAGCTGAGGACATTGGCTTTCCACTTGATGAAGGGTTCAAGAAGGCTTCGGCGGCTATTGCACGCGGGCTTGCTGCAATTGGCAAGCGAATCACCTGCTTTACCAACCGCCGTTACAGCGACTGGCAAAAGCTCCCTCCCAATCGCCTNNNGTTCCGCGTTCGGCAGCAACACCTATGAGTCTGCTTCGCTCATATCTGCTAAAGCGACAGGCTGGCAAGCCTGTCGTCCTCATATCACTCCAGAGAAGATATTATCCTCCCCCCTTGAAGCCTCTCCTGAAGAAGCTGTTACCTGATCTTGTCCTTGCACTTTCAAATGCGAGTGTGGCCGCCCTGACCTCACTGGGAGCCAAAGCCACTCGCATTCCTCTGGGCGTTGATCTGGAAAGATACCGACCTGCAAGCCCTGAAACCAGGGCACGACTCAGAGAGAAATACGGTTTGCCCCAAAGGAAAATACTTCTCCATGTCGGTCACCTAACCCGAAGACGCAACCTCGATGCATTCCTGCAACTGGCAGGTCCCCGGACACACCTCCTTATGGTGTCAAGTACAAGTACTCGTCACGAGATTGCCCATATCAAACAGGCCTGCGCCAATCTTACTCTCATCGACAAGTACATTGAAAGTATCGAAGAGATCTACCAGGCATCCGATGCCTATGTTTTTCCCACACTCGATGACAAGGGTGCCATTGAATTGCCGCTTTCAATCCTTGAGGCAATGGCTACCAATCTTCCGGTTATCACTACGCCTTTCGGTGGAATACCTGACGTGTTCAGGGAGGTTGCTGGACTGGTCATCTGTACAGACGCCGTTCAGTTCACAGCTGCAATTGATAGGCTGGATGAGCTGGAAGTCTGTACTCGCCAGGCGATTGTAAACTTTTCATGGCAGGATGTCGCTACGGAGATCATCAGAACCATCGAGGCAAACTTGCAATGAACAGACGACTTATAGTTATCATAGGTCTGGATGGCTGTGGGAAGACAACACAGGCCAATCTTCTCAGCGAGCGCCTGGCTGAGAGGGGC
>JALGWB010000060.1 GCA_025774405.1 bacterium | reverse complement strand
CTGCTTGCAAGGCTTGAGCCACCTGATGGCGGCAAGATTTTTCTTGAGGGTATTGATATCTTTGAGCGTGAGCGGAGGCATGCTTCGCTCTGGTATCGGCACAAGGTTCAGCTCATATTCCAGGATCCTTTTGCCTCGTTGAATCCTGTTCACACGGTTGCCCACCATCTCATAAGACCCCTCCTCAGACACAAGCGATCAACTCGAGCAAGTGCCTGGCAGGATGTGCTTGATCTGCTTCGGACTGTCGGTCTTGAGCCAGCTGAGGAGTTTATCCATCGCTATCCGGCCGAGCTATCGGGTGGTCAGCGTCAACGTGTAGCTATTGCAAGAGCCCTTGCTGTTGATCCAGATGTACTGATAGCTGATGAGCCAACCTCAATGCTGGATGTCTCGATAAGGATGGAAATCTTGAATCTCATAGAGCGTTTAATCGATGAGCGCAAGCTTGCCGTTTTGCTCATCACGCACGATCTGGCATCAGCCAGGTATCTTGCCCGACAGATTCTTGTGCTCTTGCAAGGTCGAATTGTCGAAAGTGCAGCAAGCGATGTGATTGTATCAAATCCTTTTCATCCCTACACGCGGGCGCTTCTTTCCTCAATCGCCAAAGTTGAATATGACGAAGCCGACTTCAGGCATTCCCTTGAGGTAGGGCGTGAGGAGGAATCCCGGGGTTGTCCTTTCGCTCCAAGATGCCCTGAGGCGTTTGATCTATGCTGGGAAGAAGATCCAGTGGCAGTCGATCTTGAAGGTCGAGGGGTAAGGTGTCACCTCTATAGTACTCATAAGGTAGGAGAGCACTGATGGCTTTGATCACCTTCCCTGAGGATTTCATCTGGGGTGTGGCTACATCATCTCATCAGATCGAGGGTGCATGGGAAGAAAATGGTCGGGGCGAGTCGATTTGGGATCGCTTCAGTTCCACACCTGGAAAGATTGAGGATGGATCGGATGCAAGTCGTGCTTGTGATCATTATCACCGATGGCGTGAAGACATTGAATTGTTAAAGTGGCTTGGAGTGGATGCCTATCGTTTCTCAATAGCGTGGCCGAGGGTTATGCCCAATGGGAAAACAGCCAATCCAGCCGGACTCGACTTCTATGATAGATTGATAGATGCCCTTCTTCGGATCGATGTCCAGCCTTTTGTCACGCTTTATCACTGGGACCTCCCTCAAGCTTTACAGGACGAAGGTGGTTGGGCGAACAGAAAGCTCGTAGATGATTTCGTGGCATATGTCGATCTTGTTACTGGGAAACTCGGCGACAGGGTGCGGAATTGGATAACCCATAATGAACCCTGGTGTATAGCATTTCTTGGTCATGAGGTTGGCCAACATGCCCCGGGGCACCAAGATCCTCGGGAAGCGCTCGTGGTTGCCCATAATCTACTGGTTTCACATGGTGAGGCTGTTGGGATCATAAGATCGAATTCTCCTAAAGCAAGTATTGGTATAGTGCTAAACCTTGTGCCAGCCTTCGCTGCTTCCCCGGATGAGCAGGATGAGAGGGCAGCTACCATTTTTGATGGCATCTTCAATAGGTGGTTCCTTGATCCCATCTTCAGAGGCTCATATCCTCAAGATGCGATTGCCTTTCGCAACAGGCGAGGTGATCTTGAGACAGATGAGCCAAACTTCATCAAGGGCGGTGACTTTGAGAAAATCACTACACCTCTCGATTTTCTTGGGGTTAACTATTACTCAAGGATAGTCGTAAGGGCTGGCAAAGATGATGAACCTGTTGCCGTCAAAGTGGTTCCCGATAAAGATTTTACCGATATGGGATGGGAAGTTTATCCCGAGGGGCTTTACCTTATGCTCAAGCGTCTCAAGGACGAATATGGCATTGGCTGCATATACATAACGGAAAATGGAGCTGCTTACAGTGACCGACCAGGGGAAGACGGGAAGATTCACGATGAGCGTCGCGTCAGATATCTTCGTGATCACCTCATCCAGGCGAAGCGCGCTGTGGATGATGGTGTGGACCTTAAGGGATATTTTGTGTGGTCCCTTCTTGACAACTTCGAGTGGGCACATGGCTATACAAAGCGGTTTGGGCTCTTCTGGGTTGACTACATAACCCAGAAGCGACTTCCAAAGAACAGTGCCTTCTGGTATCGCGATGTGATTGCTAAGCGGGGTTTTAAAATAGAGGATTAGGATCTGACCATCTGAGGAGGCTAGCTTATGAAGGTAACTAATCTGAAGTATCGACTCTTAGTACTGATCTGTGTACTTGGCCTAACCGGCTTTGCATCCATAAGTGGCGCCGATGACGAGCCAGTTGGCGAGTTTCCGGAGATAAGCCTTGTGAGCGATAGTCGCGGGCAGAGACTTCAAGTTGGTGGCAGGGACTTCATGATCTTCGGTATGAACTGGGACTATATTCCGATTGGCGAGAACTATATGTTCGGCATATGGGATCAGTCTGATGATTTTATCAAGGAAGCCCTTGAACGTGAGATGCCCCTTCTTAAGGCGATGGGGATAAACGTGATAAGGCAGTACGTTGGCATACCACCGCGATGGGTGGAATACATATACAAGACTTACGGTATATTTACAGTTGTAAATCACCCCGTTGGACGTTACGGCTATACGCTTGATGGCGTCTGGATGCCTACTGTCGACTATTCCGATCCCAGAGTTCGGGAGGCACTCAAGCAGGAGATGGGCGAGCTCGCAGAACAATACAGGAATGTGCCCGGCTTCCTTATGTGGCTCCTCGGAAATGAGAACAACTATGTTCTCAATTGGACTTCACCTGAGATAGAAGCTCTGCCCGAGGAAGAGCGTGGTCCGGCAAGAGCCCGCTATCTCTATTCGCTTTACGATGAGATCATTCAGGTAATAAAGGAGCGGGATCCTGGCAGGCTCGTCGCAATTGCCAACGGTGACGTCCAGTACATAGAAGTTATCGCTGAGGAGTGTAAGCATTTAGATGTCCTTGCCTGCAATGTCTATCGCGGGATTTCTGCCCGTGACCTTTTCGATGTTGTCGAAAAGCACCTTGGTATTCCCGTTATGTTCAGTGAGTTTGGTGCAGACGCTTGGGACGCAAAGAGCATGAGAGAAGATCAGGTCACCCAGGCTCGTTATCTCCTGGGTCAGTGGGAGGAAATATATGAGCAGTCTTGGGGGAAGGGGCGTGCAGGCAATGCAATTGGCGGCTTCATCTTTCAATGGAGCGATGGATGGTGGAAGTACGATCAGGAAAGCAGGCTTGACATACATGATACCAATGCTTCCTGGCCCAACGGTGGCTATCCCGATTACGTTCCTGGTGAAAACAATATGAATGAGGAATGGTGGGGGATAACCGCAAAGGGCTATCCAGATGAGCGAGGACTCTTCTATGTTTATCCTCGCGCTGCTTACTACGCTTTGAAACAGGCATTCACGCTTGACCCTTACGCACCGACTACAACTCTTGAGACAATCAGGGCACACTTCAAGAAGATCGATCCAGTTGTCGCCGAGGTAGATGCGCGTGCTGATAAGGCAAGCCTCCTTGCGGAGTCCTCAAGCCGCGTGCAGGTTGCAGGTTTAAGGCTTGAGTTTGAGACTTACAATTCAGGTGGCTACCTGACGAACATCCCCAAGAAGGGGGTGGCCAGCAATACCTGGCCTGGGTTTCGCGGTTTTGATCATCTTGAATCCTTCTACGTCGATTTCAGGGCTCAACCCAAGGGCAATGTTGTGGCGACTTTATCTTTGAACATTCTCGGTCACGTCCCTGAGAATCGAATCGATGAGATCTTCTATGAGAACAGAGGGCGACCGAGGACGATTATCGCTGATGACCAACCATATGAGATGGAAGACATCGAACGCGTCAAGGTCTATCAGGCATCGATATCCTGGGACGATCGTTGGTTCAGGCTTGATGGCTTCTACCGAACGGGCCACTTCCATTGGGGCTATGAGGGTGATCTCTTTGGATTGTATAGGAGTGCTTACTACGGTGAGAACATAGACATATACAATGCTGAGGCACCTGTTGGTGTTGAGGTTGCAGCAAAGAAATGGTTGGATGGACTAAAGGTTGCTGTAGGACCACAGCTCTGGTGGGGAGCTAATCCTGCGATCATATTGAAGTATCAGCGCCAGGTATCAAACTACAACATTACGGGCATCTTCCAGGAAGACATCGAAAAACAGGTCTCCATCACAAGCTCAATAGCTGTTCCACTGCCAAGGAATCGCAAAGCCACCCTGGCACTTTCGACTACAAAGGGTCCTGCGACAATCGAGGTTGGCGGCATCTGGTCTGGTTCCACCAAGATCGGTGATGAGTTCCAGGTCGCCGAGCGTGATGGTGGTAGCTACAAAGTGCTTCTCGATGAGGTCAAGGGCTCAGACACTTTTGGTGCTAAGGTCAAGATTACGGTGGTGAAGGGAAGGCTCCACTGGTATGCTCAGGCAGCTCATATGGGCATAGTTGCCGATGGTGGTCCGACTGAGGCTATCACATTTACGGGATGGCGATTGAAAGACTGTGGCCTGGGTAATCAGAATAATTTCCTGACAGGGCTTGCCTACAGTTATGGCAACTTCCAGTTTGCACCCAATTTCCTCTGGCAGAAGCCAATCATAGGTCCAATGCCGCCCGATGCGCCACCACCTGGCAGATTGCGCAATGTGCTCGATGATCCTTTTGCGGTAAGAGCCAACCGTGAGATGGTTGCCGGTGAATTGCTTATAACCTATGACCCCACGCCTGCAACCTGGTTCTGGGCATGGGACAATGACGTGCGCGAAAATGCACCTTTTGCAGCAAGCCTTGGCATCGTACACAGGCACCAGCCGACGACTCTCGATGCTGGCATCGGGATACTTGAGAATGGTACACCTTTTGCCTTCCCAGCTAGCACGCCGGCAAGGGACGTTTGGGAAATATGGGGTCGAATTGTTTCCAGGTTGGGCGCCGACTCACGCCTTGTTGTCAACTTCTATGGTGGAAACGGTGAACCCAATGGTGACGATCCCAAACTCATACATCGGTATGGTATTGTGGGGAGGCTAACCCGAGGCAGCCTCGCACTGGAAGGTTTCTTAAAGATTAATGATTGGGGGCCATACGACTATCACAAAGACTTCAATCTAACCTACCCTATACAGGTGATGGGCGATGTCTCATATAGCCTCGGTAAACCTCGGTGGTTTGGCTTTCCTCAAACACGCGTGGGTGTGAGGGGGCTCTGGCGATCCCTCGATGAGCATTCACCGAGGTATGTGCCTGACGGATCGGGCGATAAAGGCAACGAGTGGGAGATTAGCAGCTATCTCCACATAAGCCTGTAGGGTGATGAGTATGGCTAGCTCACAAGATGACAGGCCACGAGGTGGTTTGTAGCTTTCTCGACAAGAGGTGGCTTTTCCCTTCTGCATATCTCAATTGCTCGATCGCACCGTGGATGAAACCTGCAACCCGGTGGTGGATTGGCAAGACTCGGGGGGGTGCCCGGTATGGTCTCGGGTTTCACCTCTGATTGCGCAAGCGAGGGCATTGCCCGCATAAGTTTTTGAGTATAGGGATGGAGAGGATTTTCGCGTAGTTCTTGAGTAGGTGCAATCTCCGCAATATGAGCTGCATAGAGGATTGCTAGCCTGTGTGAGAATTGAAGCAGGTGGGCAAGGTCGTGGGTGATATAGATGACTGAAAAGCCAAGTCTTGCCTGAAGATCCTTTATCTGGTTGAGGATCTCACGTTCAACTATTACATCAAGGGCTGTTGTTGGCTCATCCATGATCACTATTTCTGGTTCGAGCGCCAGTGCAAGAGCTATGCAAACCCTCTGGCGCATACCGCCCGAGAGCTGGTGAGAGTAAGAATTTATGTGAATGGGGTGTATGCCGACCATTTCGAGGAGTTGCCTTGCACGATCATAGGCTTCATCGGGCGAGACAGACTTATGAGCCAGTATTACGTCGGTGATCTGCTCACCTACCCTTATCACCGGGTTGAGAGCGTTCATCGCACTTTGAAAGACTATAGAAATCTTTTGCCATCTGAGATTCCGCAATTCACCTTCATTTATCTCGAGTATGTCTTTCCCTCCGTATTCGATCTTCCCGCCGGTTATTATTGCCGGTGGGGGAAGTATTCTGAGGATAGCCTTGGCAAGCGTCGTCTTGCCACAGCCAGATTCGCCTGCAAGACCAACTATTTCACCTGGCTTGACATCTAGGGAGACCCTGTCCACAGCGCGCACAAGGGTCTCGCCACTCACATAGTCAACGCTGAGGTTCTCAATTTTCAAAACAGGCTCATTCATTCAGCTATCCTCACAACCGGAGTCGAAGGTTCAGGAAGACGACCTAAACCTCCGAGGAAGGCTCTCCAGACCCGCTCAAGTCTCAGATGTGGATTGGTTATCTCATCAAAACCTGAGTTAAGCATAGTAAGTCCGAACCCGACAAGTGCTATGCACAAGCCAGTTGGCACAAATGTCCACCAGGCTCCCATCAGTAGTGCCGAATCATTTTGTGCCCAGTAGAGGTTTGTTCCCCAGGTGACTGTCGCCACATCACCCAGACCAAGGAATTCGAGCCCCACCTGCGCGCCTATCGCATAGACCGTGCTTCCGATAATTTGAGCAACAATCAGGGAAGTCATCGTTGGCAATATCTCGCGAGAAACTATGCGGAGAGTGCTTTCACCCGTGACGACAGCAGCTGCCACGAAATCTCTACGGCGAACTGAAAGAGTTTGAGCGCGAAGCACTCTCGCATTCCATGCCCAGCCTGTAATCACGAGGACAAGTCCCAGGGTAAGAGGTCCCGATGGAAGATAGGCAGCAATCACAATGGCAAGCGGCAGTCCGGGGATCACGAGGAAGACATTTATGAGAAGCGAAAGCACTGAGTCAACCCAGCCACCAAAGAAGCCTGCGGTTATTCCAATCAAAGCACCTACCATAACGACGATAATTCCAACGCAGAAGCCAATGGCAAGCGACATACGGGTTCCTACAACAACCTGTGCAAGGACATCCTGCCCCTGACCGGTAGTGCCAAGCAGATGCGATCTCGATGGGGGTTGAAGCGGAATACCGACTGGTTCGTGGGGATCCCCAACAAAGAAAGGACCCGCAATTGCTATCAGCAAGAAGATTCCGATGATTATTGCACCCGCTGTGGCTTTGCGATCCTTACGGATAGCTTCGACCCAGACCGAAGCTGTTGTTTCCTGTGAATTTGCTTTCATCGTCCTATCTCCCTTGTCCTTGGATCAAGCCACAGGTAAACCACATCAATAATCAGGTTTGCACCCAGCACAGCGAGTGTGATCATAAGGAATATACCCTGCATCAGAGGGTAGTCCTGATTCCTTACGGCTTGAACCAGGAGATAGCCCTGGCCTGGATAGGAGAACACGATCTCAGTCAGGAGGGAGCCACCGAGGATATAACCAAGTGCCATTCCAAAACCTGTAACACTTGGTAGCAAGGCATTGCGTGCTGCATACCTCATAATTACGCGTGCTGGCTTAAGTCCTTTCGCCTTAGCAAGATTGACATAGTCTGAGCCAAGGACTGAGACCATATTGTTTCGCATCGAAAGCAGCCATCCGCCCAGGGTTGCAACCACAACGGTTGCAACCGGCAAAAAGGCATGAGTCAGAACGCTTGAGATGAATTCAAGTGATAGAGATGGAGTCAGATTGTCACTGTAGGCGTGACCCAGTGGGAACCAGCGTAGCGTAAATCCCATAATGAAGAGCACAACCATTGCAAGCCAGAAATACGGGAAAGAACCCACGAAGATGAGAACCGAAGGCATCACGTTGTCAAGCCAGCTTCCTCTTCTCGAGGCGGCGATTATGCCAAGGGTGGTACCGATCGCGAAGCTCACCACTACGGCTGTGCCAGCGATAAGGATAGTCCAAAGTAGCCCCGTTGCTATTACCCCTGAGACCTCAGAAGGGAAGTAGGCTACCGAAATCCCCATATCACCTCTCAATATGTGACCCAGGTACGTGAGGTATTGCTTCACCAGAGGGGCTTCTGTGAGACCGAAGGTCTCACGCAGGGCTTCCATCGCTTCAGGGGAGAGCTGACCACGAAACCGTGCAAAGAGAGCCGTTGCAGGATCACCTGGCATGAGCCTTGGCAGGAAGAAATTCAGAGTCACGGCTGCCCAGGCCGCAACCAGATAAAATCCAAGCCTCCTGAGAATGTATCTCACATCTGTCTCCTATCTCGGCCTTAGTGAGGTCAGAACCAAGAGGCATTCACCCCTGTCAAACTTGTTTGGCGACGGATCAGCATAAGGATTCTCCGCTGATGGAAAACCGACAAATCGTCGCGTATTGTATTCAGCCCACGACGGATTGGGATAGAGCGGTATTGCCGGAGCTTCCTCAAAGAAGATCCTCTGCAGGCGAAGGCTGAGGTCTCTTTGTTTCACCGGATCTGCCTCCTTCTCGAACGCTTTGAGAACCTCATCAGCCCTTCGGCTACCATAGCGATGCCAGTTTCCGGTGGAAGCTTCACCAACTGGTTTAACGGTCTCGGAAGCCATTAGCCAGCGATAGAAGACGTACGGGGTCGGACCTTCGTAGGACCAGCCAAGGGCTAAGTCGAAATTACCTTCTAGCACGTTTTGAAACCAGGCACTAAAGTCATATGTTCGTACCGATGTCTTAAGACCAAGTTCTGTGAAGGTCCGTGCAATCACCTGACAAGCCCTTACCCAGTCTGACCATCCGGAGACCGTTATTATCTCAAATTCAAGTGGGCTGCCATCCGGGAGATGACGCTTTCCTTCTGAATCCAGAATGAGTCCGGCCTCATCAAGCATTCTGCTGGCAGCTTCAGGATTGTACCTCACCCAATTTTCTTTCTCACTCACCTCTATCTTAGGCCAGGATGCGTAGGCATCGCTGAGTGCCGACGGATCTGATGGACGAGAATAGCCAAAGAGAGCAACATCTATGAGAAACTGCCTATCAATCGCCATGCTCAAAGCTTTGCGGACGCGTACATCATGGAACAGTTTGCGGGTTGTGTTGGCATAGAGGAAGATGGTACTGCCGGTCAAGGGGAACCAGTAATGGTGATGTTCAGGATCACGCTTAACATAGACCCTGTCGATTGCCGGAACGAAATTGCCAGCCCAGTCTATCTCGTCAAAGACCAGAGCAAGATTTGCACGGTCGTTTGAAGGGAGGGCAGGAAATCTCAGAGCCTCGATCTTCGGAAGCCCCTTTTGCCAGTAGTGAGGGTTCCGTCCGAGCTCAAACACCTGGTTCTTGAACATTCTGACCTCAGTAAACGGACCTGTTGCTACTGGATTCTCATTGGGATATGTTACCGGATCCTCAATCTTGCTCCAGATGTGCTCAGGCACTATCGGCTGGGCAGCTATTTCATCGAAGCCAGGGATGTAGATTCGGCTGAAGTGGAAATCAACCGTGTTGCTGTCAACTGTGATCACATCTTCGAGGAAATTCCAGACACCGCGTCTGTCAAGAGCAGGAAATTGCTTCATAAGCTTGAATGTGAATGTAACGTCCTTTGCTGAAAATGGCTTCCCATCTGACCAAAGCACACTATC
>JALGWB010000059.1 GCA_025774405.1 bacterium | reverse complement strand
GAGGAGGGCGTCGGCAAGCCGTATGACATGGGAAAAATTCTCAGCGAGAAGGTCCTCTTCCCTGAGCAGCCTGCAGATGAGACGTCTGCGGCGTAGAACTACAATTGAGTCAATGATATTGCGATTGGCTTCAGACATTGACTTTCTCCGCTTCAAGGTCAATCATCTTGATGCCATCAACATACTCGGCTGTCGGAGTCGATCTGAGTGTCTTGAGTCGCTGCATGACAGCTTCGATTTCAGAACATTCCTCATCTATCTCCTCCAACGCCTCAATGCATTCAGATGTGAGATTGGCACTATTGCGAATGTAGCGTGATGCTGCCTTTATGCCCGAAATGCTGTTGTTGATACTGTGGTTGAGACTCACAACCACCTCTCCCACTGCTGCCTGCCGTTCGGCTTTGACAAGATTCTCCTGAGTTTTCCTCAAGAGATCGTTAAGATGGTTAAGCTCCCTGAGCTTGGTCTCGAGTTCCTTGTTTGTTGTGCTGAGCTCATAGATAAGACGCTGGTTCTCAAGAATCAGCAGACGGTTCTCGAGAGCCTTCTCCACATGAGCAATAACCTGGCTGGAGGTGAGCGGCTTGGTGAGATAGGAGACAGCCCCACGATGCATGGCATCGGCAGCAGACTTCACTGATGCATAGCCCGTTATCATAATGAACTGGGTGAGCGGGAAGATCTCCTTGACACGTGTCAAAAGCTCTATACCTGTGATCTCAGGCATCTCAAGATCGGTAATGACGATGTCATACTCCATCGATGTTGAGGCGAGCATGGCATCTTTTGAATTGGTGAAGAGGTCTGGCGAGTAGTCGGCGCTCTGAAGGACTTCGCCGAGAAGCTCGACGATATCTTCGTTGTCATCGACTATGGCTATGCGGACGAGTTCCTTATCATGCTTGATACCTGTCGTATCACTTCTTTTGCTTCCCATATTGCACCCCACTTCGCTTTGGAAGCCAAATGCGAAACCTTGTCCCAACTCCCGGTTGGCTATCGACTTCGATAGTGCCGCCATGGGCTTCTATGATTGCCTTGGCAACTGGTAGTCCAAGTCCGGCACCTGCAAATTGACGGGTATGGGTCATGTCGCCCTGAATAAAACAGTCAAAGATTGACTGCAACTTATCAGGCGGAATTCCTATTCCCGTATCACTGATCTCAACTACAAGACCCTCAGGGTTGGTGTGCCTCAACAGTTCGATCCTCACCACACCTTCGTCGAGATTGAACTTAATGGCGTTTTCGAGCAGATTGATAAAGGCAACACCAAGCTTTTCAGGATCACCCATGATGAATTCGCTTCCATCAGGCTTGAATTCAATTCGTACACCCTTGGTTCTGGTGAGCGGTTGGACCTTTGAGATACTTTCAGAAAGCAGCCTGCTCAGGTTGACCTTGTCCGTGCTCAGGCATATACCACCCGCATTTGTCTCTGTCATGAGCAGGAGGTTGAGAATCAGCGTCTCCAGGCGGTCAAGGTTCTCACCCATTGCCTTAACCCATGTTTGCTCGATGTGCTGTGTCTTTGATGCCCTGAGCCTCTCAGAAAACATCGTGAGATAGCCCTTGAGCGAAGTGAGAGGTGTTCTAAACTCATGGGACACTGCACTGATGATATTCGATTTCATTTGATCGAGCTCTATGAGTTTCCTCATAAGATGCGAAAGCTCAACATTCTGTCTGGCTAGCTTCCGTCTCTCAAGTCCAAGCCTTACCGTCTTCTCGAGTTCAAACATAGAGAAGGGTTTGACAATGTAGTCATAGGCGCCCTTTTTCAAGGCACTCACAGCTGACTGCACGCTTGCATAGCCAGTCATCATTATGAACACTATGTCTGGATCGACATCGAGGACATGATCAAGTAGATCAACACCACTCAGGTCCGGCAAGCGCAAGTCACTTATGACAACGCTGAAGTTGTGTTCGTGTATGAGACCCAGCGCCTGGCGACTGTTGAAGGCTGTTCGGACTTGAAATCCCTTTGAGGCGAGAAACTCGGCAATTGTATCTACCACGTCTCTTTCATCATCAATCACAAGAATTGGCTCAGATTCAATCGAGGTGACTTCAAGCGCTGGAGCTTCTTCAGGCAAAATCGCAGTCTTACCATTATCCTTATATCCTGCAGCATTCACTCCTTTGACCTCCATGTTGCTCAGTGAGTAGTCACAAGTTCACGGGCTATTCGCTCGTCGGAGACTGTGGCTGGTGTGTCCAGGCTCGAGCCTACAGGTTCGGTGATAGCTGAAAGCAGGGAGTCGCTGACAGCTCTGAGGCGACCACGAAGTCTTAACATAGCCTTCGTATGTATCTGGCTCACTCTCGACTCAGATACGCCGAGGGTTCTACCGATCTCCTTAAGTGTCATGTCTTCATAGTAGTAGAGTGCAACAACTGTACGCTCCTTGTCAGGAAGATTGATAATGGCCTCAGCGAGGATTTGCCTCATCTCCTCCTGCTCAATGGGCGCTGAGGGGCTGTCTCCATCCTTGGAGCAAACAAGATCGATTATCCTTGTTGTCCTCTCACCATCGGGGTTGCCAACAAAGTCATCGAGCGATAGCAGCCCAGCCGAGACAATCTCCTCGACAGCAGCCCTGAATTCACTCACTGACATATTGAGCCTGTGAGAGATCTCTTCATCAGTTGCAGCTCTACCCAGCTCGGTCTCCAATTGACCGTAGGCATCCTCTATCATCCTTGCCTTACGCCTGACTGACCTCGGAACCCAGTCGAGCGACCGAAGGTCATCGACAATCGCTCCCCTGATTCGGGATACAGCATAGGTCTCAAATTTCGTGTCACGGCTGGGATCATACTTACCGATGGCATCAATCAGTCCGACAACACCTGCACTTACCAGGTCATCGATCTCCACAGAAGGCGGTACGGAAAGCGCCATCTTGCCCGCGACGTAGCGTACAAGGTAGAGATAGTTCTCAATAAGCTGGTCCCTGAGGCGAGGGGATTTTGTTCGACAATAATCTGACCAAAGCTGCTCGAGGGTATCGGGATCTGCTGTCTTGATTCTTTCCATAAGCTCACCATCCTTGTTCGATGTCCAAACCACGATGCCGAAACCAGTTCCCCTGTTAATGCAATGGTTATGCCCAAGCGACGGTGATATCCTAACTGCTTAATTGACAAGGAATTAGAGTGGTTAGTTCGTGGAAGGTCTGCAACTGCAGTGGTAGATTTCTTGCCAGCTGATGAGCGCAGAAACCAAACTCTCGAATCGATTCAACCGGGATACAGCAGCCGCAAGCTAAGCCTGCGTTGATTTTGCTGTGCAGAGATGGTGAGGGAATGGGTTGGGAAGCACAGCGGTAATTTTCTTACCAGGTGGCTACTTTTCTACCAGCCCAAAGGCTCTTATCTTCTGCCGCAGAGTCTGCCTGGAAATCCCTAGCAGACGAGCAGCCTTGCTTTTGTTGCCACCTGACCACGAAAGAGCGGTTACGATCGCCCTTCGTTCGGCCTCCTTCAGGCTTATCGGCATGGAGGCAGGTATGCTTGAGCTAAAACCATAAGAAGGTCTGCGACTGGCTTCGAGGATCTCATGAGGCAGGTGCTCAGGAAGTATAAGATCTGTGCTTTCAAGCAGGATTGCTCGCTCGATTGTATTTCGGAGCTCACGCACATTGCCAGGCCAGTGATATTTCAGCATCACCTCCTGAGCTTCCCTTGATAGACCACGCACTGACTTATTGAGCTCCACATTGAAATAGTCGATAAAGTAGCTTGCCAGGATAGGTATGTCATCCTTACGTTCACGCAAGGCCGGCACGTATATGGGAATTACCATCAATCTGAAGTAAAGATCTTCTCTGAATCGGCCCTGCTCCATAGCAGCTTTAAGGTCACGATTGGTGGCTGCAATGATTCGAGTATTGACCTCAATGTCCTTGACACCACCGATTCTGCGGAACCGCTTTGTCTCGATAAGTCGTAGGAGCTTGGCCTGGAGATTGAGTGGCATCTCACCAACCTCATCGAGAAAAAGCGTTCCCCCCTCGGCAAGCTCGACCAGCCCGGCCTTGGTTGTCTTGGCGTCAGTGAAGGCACCCCTTTCATATCCAAAGAGCTCACTTTCAAGCAGGGTTTCAGGGAGTGACGAGCATGTGATCTCCATGAATGGAGTCTGAACTGCTCCACTTCGGAAATGTATGGCCTTGGCAATGAGCTCCTTGCCTGTTCCACTCTCTCCCTGAATCAGCACAGTGGATGCCTTGCTGCCTGCAACCTTCTCGATGACTTCTGCGATCTTCTGCATCACTTCGCTTTTGCCAACGATAAAGCGATCTGAGCGGCGGTTGCCGACAACAATCTGTCTGACGGTACTGGCCTCACGCTTGAGGCGGGCGCCATCGAGGGCATGATCAATTACATCCACCATACGCTTGTAATCAATGGGCTTGGGCATGCATTGGTATGCGCCCAGTCGGGCTGCCTCGAATGCCACTTCGAGATCAAAGTCGCTTCCGATGAGGATTACAGCAGTGTCCGGCTTGGTGCGCTTGCAGGACTTTAGAAAGTCAAGGCAATCCGTGTTGACAGCGTCGACATCGGCAACAAGAACGTCAACCCCAACGTCTGTCAGCAAGCCCTTGGCGGTATCAGCATCCGACATTGTCGATACGTCAGCACCGAGACCCGAGAGTCTTGTAGCAAGGGGCTGAAGCAGGTCAGCCTGTGACATCACAAGCCCGATCTTGAATGCCCAGTTACCTTTTTTGGGCATAGCACCAAACCTCAAACTCAGTGTGGTTACGTCTGTGCCCATAGTATGGAGAAAACAGTTGGAAGTCAACTACCAATAATCATTCTTCAGGGGGGTTATGCTGGTCAGCAGGGTATTGGAGATTGCTCGAATCACCAGGTCAGAATCGTAATAGCCACTGCACATACGCATCCTTGCCGCAATGATCTTATCCTCTCTCAATTCATTTCGCTGATTCTTGATCTGCTCGGCAATGCGCCTGCACTCTGCTCTTATTTCGCTCGGTAGATTGCTGAGAATATGCTCTCTTTCAGGACTCGGCACTTTGCTTTTCGCTCCCGCTTTCACCAGATACGTCAGACGATTTCATGCGCTCGTGGCGAGGTCGCTTGGGAAGCACGCGTCCATTCTCACGCACAATTGCCTCGTACACTTCTCTCCGATGTACGGGAACATGCTTGGGCGCATTGATACCAATCTGCACCTGCTCCCCCCTTATGTCAACTATGACGACTTCTATGTCGTCTCCTATCATGATTCGTTCATTCCGTTTTCTGGTAAGGATCAGCAAAGCAGCTGCCTCCAGCCTATACCCTTGTGTCGCAAAGCTCGCTCATACCGACCTCCGCGAGTGCCTCATCGACATCGGAGCAGATCTCGAAGTATTTCATGAGTCCAGTTATTTCGAGCATTCTCCTTATCCGTCCGTTGGGAGCAGCAAGCCAGATCTTGCCACCATATGTTGCAATCGATTTGGAATTGCCTACGAGTGTGCCGAGCCCGGAGCTATCCATCGCAGTAGCGTCACTGAGATCAACGATCACGGCGCGAATACCATCCACTATGGCAGACTGAATAGCCTCACCGAGCGCACTGACCGAATAAACATCGACCGCACCTTCTATCTTCACAATCGCACTCTGCCTGATCTGTCTGGTTTTAATCTTCAGGAGTCCTCACTCCTTCCATTCAAGAACATCCAGTTTTTATATCGACATAAACAAGCCCGAACTGAACTAACTTTTAGGTTTCTGCCACTTTCTCAGCCATGAAGATGTCATCTTCGAGTACAGTTCTGGTCACCCGCATAACTTCCTCTAAGGTCGTGGTGCCAGCTTCAACCTTATCGATACCATCCTCAAACATCGTGCGATAGCCGTTGTTCCGCGCTTCAGCTACGAGTTGTTGATAAGAACCGCCTTTTACAATCAGTCGCCTCATTTCATCATTGACGACTGCAAGCTCGAAAAGTCCAATTCTTCCTCGATAGCCCGTGCCGTTGCATTTGTCACAACCGACGGGTTTCATAAGTCGTTCAAGTCTTCTCACCTCGCCACTCTCCGGTATCTGTATCTCGACTGGCTGTGCCTCGACGGCACATTTTGTGCACACCTTCCTCACCAGGCGTTGAGCTATTATCGCTGAAACCGATGAGGCCACGAGAAAAGGTTCAATACCCATATCCATCAATCTGACAATACTTGAAAGAGCGTCATTGGTATGAAGGGTTGTAAATACAAGATGACCGGTCAAGGCTGCCTGTATCGCAATCTCTGCCGTCTCGACATCGCGGGTCTCGCCCACCATGATGATGTCAGGATCCTGCCTCAGGATGGCACGGAGCCCACTTGCAAATGTGAAACCAGCAACAGGATTGGTGTGCCCCTGATTGATACCTGGTATCTGACTTTCGACCGGATCCTCGAGCGTGACAATGTTTTTCTCTGCATCGTTTATGCGATTCAATGCAGCATAGAGCGTGGTCGTCTTGCCGCTTCCAGTCGGACCCGTGACGAGTATGATACCGTGGCTTAACCCAAGAACCTGACTGAACTTCCTCAGGATCTCTGCATTCATACCAAGCTCTTCAAGCGGAATGGTTGTCCCCGAGCGTTCGAGTATCCTCATTACAACCTTTTCCCCATGAACCGTAGGGAAAGTTGAGACACGCAGGTCTATCTTCTTTCCGTTCAGCCTCACCGTGAATCTACCGTCCTGAGGCACACGACGCTCGGCAATGTTTATTTTAGCCAGAATCTTGAGTCGAGACACAACAGCGGCTTTGAGCATGCGGGGTATCACTATTTCCTCCCTCAGAACGCCGTCTATCCTGTAGCGTATGCTGAGGGAGCTCTCGCGAGGCTCAACGTGGATGTCACTTGCCTTCTTGCTGATGGCTCGTTCTATTATCATGTTGACGAGCTTGACTACGGGAGCTTCCTGACTCAGCTTTTGCGACTCGACAATGTCCTGCTCTTCGGCCTCATCAACTGCATCGAGCCCATTGGTGCTCAGTCCCTCGATGGCATCCATGAGATTGCCCTGGGTGCCATAGTAGGTGGCAATTGCTTGGCTAATCTCGTCAGACTTGGCAACAACTGGTTCAACCTCACAACCAGTGACAAACCTAATCTCCTTGAGAGCTTCTGAGTCAGTTGGATCTGCCATTGCAACTGTTATGTTCTTTTCAACCTTGAAGATCGGAATGGCTCTCAAGTTCCTTGCCATCGTTTCAGGGATTAGCTTCACAACTTCAGGATCTATGACAATGTTATCAAGACTGATAAAGGGGATCTTAAGCTGCTTGGCAAGTGCCTTGACTATCTCCTCTTCAGTTGCCAGACCCTCAGCAACGGCTATTTCGCCGAGTCTTCCTCTGCTCTGGCGCTGCTTGTTCAGAAGAAAGTCAAGCTGCTCAGGTGTGATGACACCTTCCTCGACAAGCAGTGTTCCCAGCTTGTTTCTTACGAGGCCTGGCTTGTTCATGGCTTCATCTCAGGTGTTGTATGCTCTACGGTCTCAATGATTGCCTTGAATGCGGGGCACGAATAACATCTACCCCAGCTCTGTTTCGCAGGTTCGAGTGATGTCGCAGATGCCATGTCGATCAGGAAGCAACGCGGGTCACTGGCGCCGTAGGCAGCACATCTTGACCGGCGTTCTTGCGGGCAATTCGTGATCTCCCAACAGCGCTGCCTGAGCTTCTTGTGTGGGAAAGGTATCCGTCTGCAGGCAGACCTGGCTTCTTCAGCGAGCGAATCAATGTGCTCAAGCAGGCTGGATGCCTTTTGCATCAGATCATCAATCAAGCCAGCAACTCCACTATTCTCAGTGGCAACGGGCAAGCAGGTCGCCTCGAGGCTATCGGCTCGTGTTGCAGTCATCTCTTGGCTACCGCCCTCGCTTAATCCACTGGCTCTTGGCCGGCTTTCACCAACCGCTGAGGCAACTGCGGCGACAGCCCTGGCAACTGCTACAGATTCGCTTGCGGCAGTCCACTTTGAGAACTTCTCTGATTCGAGTTGCCTGGCAATGTCTGCGACCTTCCGAATAGACCTTACAACATGGCTGCTTTCCATTTTGTGCTCGAGTGTAGATGCAGCGATGTCCCTGGCAAGGTTGCGTGAGGATTCAAATGATTCAAAGACCTTCTCGAGCACCGAGCCAGCATTGCTCGTGAGTATGCCTCCCCTTTCAACCCGCTGCAGACTCTTTTTCATGCTCTCGACTACGTCAGCAACATTTCGTTGGAGGGTTTTGACGAGATCACTGATCTCCTGGGTCGATGAACTCGTGCGCTCGGCCAGCCCCCTTATCTCCTCAGCAACGACACCGAAGGCCTTGCCATGCTCTCCGGATTGAGCAGCTATTATTGCAGCATTTAGCGACAGAAGATTTGTCTCATCGGCAATGTCCCTGATCACCTCAAGAATTTTACCCACCTCTCTCGACCACCGACCGAGTCCTTCGACAGCAGTTGCAGCCTCTTTGACTGCAGTTACGATCGCCTGATTTTCCTTTGCCATCTCCTCAACAACCTTCGTTCCCTCGAAGGCAATCCTGTTGGCTGCATCGGTTGAAGCCTCAAGCTCCCGGCCCCTGTCAGCCATATCCTGCAGGAATCTATCCAGACGAGAGATGGAGTAGGCTGTCTCTTCAGCGAATGTTGCAAGTTCCTTCGTATCCTCATCGGCGGTTCGCAACAGATCTGCGACCTCACGCATTGTTGTCGCCATCTCATCCACGACCCTATTGATCGAAGCACGTGCGTCTGCCAACCCAGCAGGATGGACTCCTTGATCGAGGGCCTGAGCAGTGACTCCCGATGTCGGTCGTCTGTGACTGATACTCAGCAGGTTCCTCTCAAACTCCTTTGCCATCCGCTTGGCTGTAACAGCCTTGGCGGTAAGCCTGTAGAGATCGCACACAACCTGCCTTGCACTCCGGACCTCATCAATCAATGTGCCGGGTGCAGGCGTGTCGGACTGGTAATCCTTTGACTCTCGATTGAGGTACGCATGCAATCCCAATCTTTGCATTGCTTTGATCAATGGTTTATCCCAGATAAGCATCCTGACCAGGATGATGAGCCCGGCACAAGCGATGAAAGTCAACACAACTGCCTTCATACCTTCACCTGAAGGTCTCAATAACAGGATTGAGGCGATGGCCAGCAACACCAGTGCAAGATATGTAAGCAGTTGAAACCTCTTTCGTTGCAAGACTCACCCCACGTTATAGGACAATTGCTCCAACATAGTTATCGGCATCCTGGAGGTGTGTCCTTAGTTGTTCTCAAAGGGCTTGTGCCTCGAGCGATAGCGGACTAACGTCCTGAAAGCATCCTCCGCAGCAGCGATCCACTGCCGATCAGTGTGACCAGATGTTCCTTCCAGTTGAATGTGGCAGGGCTCAATACAGGCCCCTTGTCCGAAAGTGACCCGGTGATTTGAAGATCGTTGATTGATACAGTGATTACGCCAATGACCTCATTCGCTGCGACCGCCGTGGCTCTGGGCTCATGAAGCACAACAAGCTTTGACAAATCTCGATTTTCGTTGCGAGAAATCGGTC
>JALGWB010000058.1 GCA_025774405.1 bacterium | reverse complement strand
ACTCACCACCCCTGTAAGTGTACCACCACCTACATTCGTTATCGTAAATGATAGATCCTTATGTTCACCAACCTCAACCACCCCAAAATCCAACTCCAACGGCTCTACCGCACAAGCAGGTGGCAATAGAGCAGTTCCGATACAGTCGACATCGGCGCAATTAAGCCCTGTCGATATGGTACATTCATAGTCACCGCTTTCGGTTGGCGTAAACCTTACTGTTACCAAAAGCGATTCACCACCAGCCAGCGCAAAAGGACCGCCACCAGCAATGATTTCATAAGCCTCACAATCTTCAGTGACCTCACCTTCAAGCAACCCGCCACCCGCATTGGTTATGACGAATTGACGTACCACCGTTGAGCCAGGCTCAGTTGTTCCAAAATCAAGCACAGTTGGTGCCACGGCGCATGTTGGCGGTAGCTCACCTGTGCCTGAGCACGCAACGTTGGAGCATTCACTTCCAGTCTGAATCATACAGTTGTGCGAGCCCGGAACTGTCGGATGAAACCTCACTACTACGGTAACCGATTCACCTGCGCCGAGGTCATATGCGCCAGCGCCCGAAACTATACTGAATTGATCACAGCTCTCACTAACATTGCCTGTCAGCCTACCCCCTCCGACATTTGTTATGGTAAACTCAAGGTCCTGAGATTCACCAATCGTCACCGTACCGAAATCGAGTTCAAAGTCCGAAACCTCGCACTCAGGCGGTAGTTCAGCCTGCCCAACACACGCGACATTAGCACACTCTGTACCTGTTTCAATGGAGCAGCTATGTGTGCCTGTCCCGGTGGGCTGATAGCGGACGACAACGACACGTGATTGTCCAGCCGTCAGATCGTACGATCCACCACCTGAGACAATCGAGAAATACGGACAGCTTTCACTGACTGAACCCGAAAGCACACCACCGCCAGTATTGGTGATTGTAAACGCCAAATCCCTATATTCACCAACCGTGACAACCCCAAAATCAAGCCCGGCGGGATCGACGTCACAGGACGGCAAGGGTTCTGCAGTACCTGTGCAAGTCACCGTGGCACACTCCGTGCCTGTATAGATCACGCATCTGTGGAAACCAACCTCAGTAGGCTCAAATCTGACAGTAACGACCAGAGATTCCTTTATGCCAAGCGCAAAAGGACCACCGCCGGAGACTATCGAGTAATGGTTGAAAACCTCAGCCACTTCACCCTCAAGTATGCCATCGCCAGCGTTCTTGATAACAAAGGTGCGGTCGAGATGGTCGCCAACCAGGATGGTACCGAAATCGATCTGTAACGGATAGACTACACACGTTGGTGGAAACACCTGACATGCGTCATCCCCCTCAGCATTGCCGATGCCAGCACAGAAGACAGCAAGAGGTTCATCGTAAGTCGGTGTGCTTTGACAGTCACGGATCCGGATTGCCCCGTAGGCTGGATGCTCACTAACGCACACCCGACCCACGCCGCTTATCCGAGCCCAACCCGTAACGCGGACAGGATCCGTCTGACACGTTGCCCACTGCTGCGAGATGCCATCACCAGAATGCTCGATCGTACCATAGGTATAATCGCTACAGCTGGTAAAGACACAGCTATAGGATCCTGGCCATGTCAGACTGTAGTCAAGACCACGGTATTCTGCGAGGTCAAAGAAGACCGGAAACGCATCGACATCCTCCTCGCAGCTATTTGTAATAATGTCCTCGCAACCCGCGATCATGCCCTCCGTGTCCTGACACGTTCGAGGTTCGTGAGGCAGAACGTGTACAGCAACCTTTGCAGCTGCATTGATACCTGCTGCCACAACAGGGGCTGCTGATACAACCAAGAACAGTAAAGCAGAGCATGCTACCAAACTGCTGAGCCGAAGAACCTTTCTACTAAGTCTCATGTCCCATACCCCTTTCTGTTCCCCACCATCGCCGGGGAAAATGCGAAACTAGATCTTGTATTCAAACCAAAGCAACAATGACAAGTGTAATAAGCTGAATGAGTACAACTTAGCGGCTGAACTAAGTGTGTATTAGACTCTCTGCAAGGGGCGCGCCGAGGCGCGGAAGAAGAGCTTCCCAAGCCAATTGGGTCTGTGGGATGCAAACTCGCAGACAACGTAATAATTGTTGCTACCTCCTAAACAACCTCCGTGTGCCATCATCCTCCTCACGGGTTCAGAACCTCTTCTCCTCCTGTTCGTTTGACCTAGTATAGCATGGTTTGGCCCCTGGTGTCAACGGGATTGTGTGCGCGGAGGGGGAATGGGTGGGGACATGGTGACCCACCTGGGGTGTTAAGGGTATGGAAGCCAAGGGGCGCCGGCAGTCACTGTCCAGAAGCCAACGGGTGATCAATAACGGTATTGTCGGACGGCCTATGAACTGTTTAGGTGAGCGATTGAAGCTATAACTCCTTGAGATACAGGCGTGCCTGGCGGATTTCCTGTGCATTGACCCTGTTGGATACTTCGAGCACCTTGATTGGCGAAGCGGGTATTATCTTAAGGATGCTTTTAAGGTCGATTTCACCTTTGCCAGGCGCCATATGATCATGAATGAAGATGGCATCGTGGATATGGACTCCGAAAACATAGGGTCTAAGGCGCAATAGCCACTGGTGATGAGGCAGAAAACCCAGGGCATCGAGCACATGCCCATGTCCAATATCGTGCCAGTAGCGAACAAACTCAGAATCAATCGCTCTCAACAACCCAATCGCATCCTCGTAGATCGGGATCTGATGATAGAAATAGCGGTTCTCAATGCACAGTCTTATTCCGGACTCAATCGCATCGGGCAAGAGAGCTTCGAGACTACGCTTGACAGCTTCAAGGTGAGGAGCCCGGCGCCTGGATCTCTCCCTTGCCAGGCTGCTTCGCAAGTGCTTTGCCTCGTCGCAATCAACGCCTCTGCTTTTAACAATAGCAGCAAGTTGATCGAAATAGTCAGCACCAATGCCTTCAACCTCACCCGTATGAAGCACAAGGGCTCGGGCACCGAGTTGCTTCGCCAGCTGAAGCGATCTTCGGGTCAGCTCCACAGCCTCACGTCTTTCAGTCTCATCGAGCGACGCAAGTGATAGCTTATCACCGCCACATGGTGAAGGCGTCTCGTCCCTGGCCAGAGGTGAGAAATTATGGATGCTGGTTACTTCAATGGCTCCCCTGCCTATCGCTTCCAGAATTCCCTGAATTGCTTCCTCACGCACACGATAATCAACCTCGAGCCTCGCAAAACCCAGCGATACAACCTCATCGACGATAGATCTGCCATCGAGCACGCCAGATGCATTCCAGGAGGTCGAAATCCCCAGACTTTCAATGTCCACTCCGGCAATCACCTCCGCCTAAAACCCGTTCGGCAGCCGGCAAATCCAAAAGCCACCTGTCCAGCCGCAAAACCATTTGAGCTGGCAGGTGGCTCAAATCACTCGCCTACTTCTTGGCCTCTTCCTTGGCTGCCTTGGCTTCGTCCACTATCTTCTGAGCAATCTCGCGCGGCACTTCCTCATAATGGGAGAATTCACTTTCAAACATGCCTCTACCCTGAGTCATGGATCTTAGGGTCGTCGAGTACTTGTAAAGTTCAGCAAGAGGGACTTGAGCCCTCACTACCTGAAGATGACCTTTCGAATCAATGCCCAGGATCTTACCTCGCTTGCCTGATAGATCACCCATGACGTCACCAAGATATTCCTCTGGAACAGTCACAGTGACGTTCATTATAGGCTCGAGCAGGACTGGCTTGGCTTCGAGAAATGCCTTCTTGAAAGCCATGGAAGCGGCAATCTTGAATGCCATGTCTGAAGAGTCAACCTCATGATACGAGCCATCGTAAAGTGTAGCTCTGATGTCAACAACCTTGTAGCCAGCCAGCACGCCTTCTTCCATGGCCTCGACCAGACCCTTCTCGACTGCTGGAACATATTTCGATGGAACGACCCCACCGACAATCTTATCAACAAATTCAAAACCCTTGGAGCGTTCGAGGGGTTCAATTCTTATCCAGACATCACCATACTGACCCCGACCGCCGGTTTGCTTCTTGTATTTCCCCTGGGCTTCGGCTTTGCCCTTGATCGTCTCACGATACGCAACGAGCGGCTTTGTGAGCTCAACAGCTACATTGAAACGATCCTTTAGACGCTTGAGCACCACATCAAGGTGAAGCTCGCCAAGACCGGAGATTATGGTTTGCTTGGTTTCGGAATCGACAACCATAGCGAAGGTCGGGTCTTCCTGCTGAAGCCTTGCAAGCCCGCTTGAGATCTTCTCCTCATCACCTTTTGATAAAGCCCTGATGGCATCACGAACCACAGGCTTTGGAAACTTTATTGGCTCGATGACGACAGGACTTGTCTTGTCACAAAGCGTATCATTGGTTGCTGTATCCTTAAGTTTGACGGTTGCGCCTATATCACCTGTCATCAGGCGGTTTACCTCACGCCGCTCACGTCCCATGAGTGTGTACAACTGGGTGAGTTTCTCAGAGATGTTCTTTGTTGAATTAAGTACCTCAGAACCTTCTCCGATCGAACCCCTGAAAACCCGAATTATGGACATGTCACCGACGTGAGGCTCGGATATTGTCTTGAACACCAAGGCGGCGAAGGGTTCATCCGGGTTTGGCTTAATCTCAACGGTATCATCGCTACCGGGCTTTCTGCCTTTGACACCCGAGATCTCCAGCGGATTTGGAAAGCCAGAGATGATCAGGTCCAGTACTTGCTGCGTCCCGACACTGAAATAGGAAGATACACACAGAACGGGAATGATCTTGCCAGTTCTGATGCCGTCTCTGTAGGCTGCCTGAATCGCTTCAGGCTTAATCTCCTTACCATCAAGATAGGCTTCGAGCAGCGTATCATCGCATTCGGCAATACTCTCGATAAGCTTCTCCCGCATCTCACGTGCCCGGTCTTTAAGCTCAGCAGGTATCTCCTGCATCATGCCCGCCCCCGAGCCACTACGATCATATTTGTAGTACTTCATAGCCAGCAGATCAACGACACCACTGAATGCCTCGGAAACACCGACAGGTATCTGGACTGGCACAATGGGTCCACCCAGAAGATCTTTGGCTTGCTCGATAACCTTGCCGAAATCGGCATATTCCTTGTCCATCCGGGTGACAACGATGGCGCGCGGCAGCAGATACTCATCGAGGAACTCCCAGACCTTCTCCGTCCCAACCTCAACTCCAGCATCCGCCCTGATCAGCACCAGAGCAGCGTCTGCAGCCCTAACGCCAGCCTTGGTATCACCATAGAAATCGGCATAACCTGGGGTATCAACGATGTTGATCCGGATGTCGCGCCAATCAAGATGCGCAACTGACAGATTGATGGTTATCTTGCGCTCAACCTCATCGTCCGCATAGTCAAGCAGCGAAGTTCCGTCATCAACCCTACCGAGCCGCTGGGTGGCCTTGGCAGTATGAAGCATACATTCGGCAAGCGAAGTCTTGCCTGCTCCGCCGTGAGATACAAGGACTACATTTCTGATATCTGTGCTCTTATACTCCCTCACACGCTTATCCCCCCGTTGAGTGATCCAAAAAGTCTGAGAAAAGGAATTAAGTGAAACCTGGCACGAAGTTAACACACCCCAGAGGGGCGTGTCAAGCTCAGCCCAAATCAGACTCTACCGAGTGGAATCTGCCCTTTCTGCCGCTCCTTGGTTTCCGGTCTCCGATAGTCAGGTAGAAGCATAGGCGATATACGATCTTCAGATATTCCCGCCTGTTTCAGCTCATTGTGATAGCTCACCACATGATCAAGTGTGAGTTTACCTATGGTCGTCTCCTTTGCCTTTGCAGCAGCATTCCGACCGGCTCTACGTCCGAAGACCAGTATGTCAAGCAGGGAATTGCCCATGAGTCGGTTTCTCCCATGAACACCACCCGATGCCTCACCAGCAATGAAGAGATTGGGGACTTCACTTTCGGCGTCAGGGTTTATCTTGATACCACCATTCTGGTAGTGCTGAGTCGGGTAGATAAGAATGGGATCCTTTGTCATGTCGATGTTGCAACGCTCGTATTGTCTGACCATCGCTGGCAACATGCGCTTGATGGTGCCCTTACCGTGCTTCAGTTCGATAAGCGGAGAATCGAGCCAGACACCAACCATCCCCGTCGGGGTCGTTACTCCCTTGCCCCTATCCTTGCACTCACGAATGATCGCAGCCGATTCAACATCCCTTGTTTCAAGCGGATAGATGAATTGCTCACCATCGACATTCAATACCTGTGCACCAAGCCCTCTCACCTTCTCGGTTACAAGCAGCCCAAGGATTTGCTCCGGATAAGCCGCACCAGTGGGATGGTACTGGATTGCATCCATATAGATGAATGGTGCGCCTGCTCGATAGGCAAGCACTAAGCCATCAGCTGTAGCTCCATAGTGATTTGTCGTCGGGAAATCCTGGACATGCAATCTTCCCGCGCCACCCGTTGCTATGATCGTAGTCTTGGCGCGACAGACGAAATGCTCCTCGGTTTCCATATTGTAAAGTATGGCACCTGCACATTGACCTTTATCATCCTTCAGGAGCTCAATTGCTGCAGTGAACTCAAGTACCTCAATGCCCCGATTTCTGACCTCGTCCCTCAGGGTACGCATTATCTCAGCACCGCTGTAGTCTCTCGCCGCATGCATGCGCTTGCGAGACGTGCCTCCACCATGGATTGTTATGTAGGTGCCATCCTTCTCCTTGTCAAACATCGTACCAAGATTCTGAAGCCAGTCCATGACATGGGGCGCATCAAGCACAAGGGCCTTGACCAGCTCAGGGAAGTTGTCATAGCCACCACCGCCGATTACATCGAGGAAGTGTCTTGCAGGACTGTCATGCTCCTTGTCAGCAGCCTGAATGCCACCCTGAGCCATCATGGTATTGGCATCGCCCAGTCTGAGTTTGGTAACCAGGAGTACCTTTGCTCCAGCCTCGTGTGCAAGTAGAGCTGCCGACGATCCACCACCACCCCCACCAATGACCAGGACATCAACATCATAGTCAATCTGAGAAAGATCGAAGGACTTCGGATCAATGCGGCTGTAAGCCTGTATGATTCGCTCGACTTCCTTAAAGGTCTTCTCGCCTTTGCTCGGTCCGACCTTTATCTCCACCAACTCGCCTTCCTTGTGGTCAGGATGATACTTCTTGAGGAGGTCGAGCTTCTCATCAGCACTCAGCATAGGATGGTCTTGGTGAATTCGCTTGGACCGGGTGGCTTCAACCTTCTTGATCGATTCCCTCATATACTCAGGATAAGGATCGACACCTGGCTGGATTGGCATTTTACTTCCTCCTGAATCTATCAATCACTCATCTCACCTAAACGTATTGCTTCTCCCAACTCCTCTTCTGGCTCAATGTCTCTCGTGTCGTAAAGGCGCTTGAGGTCCTCCTTGTTCATCGTCATCAGTTCCTGGATCTCTTTATCGAACTTGCCCTGCTGGATCTCCTCAATACGCCTGGCCAGATGCTGTGCCCTCGGCATCATATACTTACT
Organism: bacterium; assembly: GCA_025774405.1. Classification (GTDB taxonomy): domain Bacteria; phylum Arandabacterota; class Arandabacteria; order Arandabacterales; family Arandabacteraceae; genus JALGWB01. Next base: position 2,248 of record JALGWB010000058.1, on the reverse strand, counting down.
GTAGAGCCTGCGACCAAGGATAGCTATATAGTACTGCACCAGTTCACCAGGGCATCTGCTGGCACACAACCCACACATGATGCAGTCAAATGAAAGGTCAGCGAGCCGGGCTATATCGCCACGCATAGCTGCCGCAATATACTGCATTACCTCTATGTCCTGCGGACAAACCTTACGGCATGTATTGCACTGGACACAACGCATAACCTCTGGATAATTCTGAACAATCGAATCAAGCGTGGGACTGAGCTTGTCTATATCATAGGCAGCCTTGTTCCCCGGGTAGAAGGGGATCTGAGTGAGATACATGCCATCCTCTACAACTGTCTGGCAAGCAAGCGCCACCTTGAGCTTATAATCGCCTTCAGTTCTATAGACTGTCCCGCAGGCACCGCAGAAACCACCACGGCAACCACAACCCCTGAGCAGACGCATCCCAGCATACTCCAGCGCCTTCTGGATGGTGAGCCCCTTAGGCACCTCATATTGCTTACCCATAATGTAAATCCTCACCATCTCGGTCTGGGGTTCAGCAACTACGGTTGAACCCTTCGAAGCCTGCGATGTTTTGCCCGTCGGGTTTTTCGTCCTTCTCTTTGCCTTCTTGTCAGCCATGGCTTACCTCACCTTCTCCTCTTAAGAGTCCGAGCCCTCTAAGGCTTCGGCGAGAGTTGCCCCAACCATACTTGTCAATTGCTCGTCGTTGAGATTCCTCTGCTGGGCTGCACCTGTTGGACAAGCTGCGCTGCAGGCACCGCAACCTTCGCAGAGCACCTCAATCACCTTGACTTTCTTTCTTTCTGGATCGAGCTCTCTGGCACCAAATGGACATACGCCAACACAGACACCGCAACCGCTGCACATATCTTCAGTCACACCAACGATCATGGGATCGTGCTCTACAACATCATTTGAAAAGAGGGCAACAACCTTGCTAGCTGCGCCACTCGCCTGGGCAACAGCCTCAGGGATATCCTTGGGTGCTTGCCCTGCACCTGCCAGGAAGAACCCAGCCATGATGCTCTCAACGGGTCGTAGCTTGGGATGAACTTCTGAAAGGAATCCATTGATATCCATCTGGAGCTTGAGTCGCCTGGCAAGCTCCTCACTACCCTCACATGGAACAATCGGTGCAGCAAGCACAACCATATCGGCTGCTATCTCAATCTTCTTGCCGGTTAGTGTGTCAGAACCCCACACAATGACCTTGTCACCATCCTGGAAGATCCTCGAGACTTTGCCTCTGAGATAGACAGTACCATCTTCTTCAACACCGCGCTGATAAAACTCCTCGTAGCCCTTGCCTCCCGCTCTTATGTCGATGTAGAAAATGTATGCCTGCCCATCGGGTACCTTGTGTTTATAGAGCATCGCATGCTTGGCTGTGTACATGCAACAGATCTTGGAACAGTAAGGCTTACCGTGTTCAGTGTCCCTCGACCCGGCACACTGCACAAATACAACTTCCTTGGGTATCTTGCGGTCCGAAGGTCTTCGAATCTCACCCTGAGTTGGACCTGAAGCCGATAGCAACCGTTCGAAATGGAGACCATCGATTACATCGGGTACCTTCCCATTGCCATACTCCCTTATCTCATCTATCGAATAGAGATCATATCCTGTGGCAACAACAACTGCACCAACCGTCTCTTCAATGATCTCGGGCTCCATATCATAGTTAATTGCTTTCACCTCACAGACCTGACTACATTTCTCACATGCCAGGGGGAAAAGTCCAAGACATGCATCAGCATCAATCGTGTAAACCGATGGGACAGCTTGCGGGAAAGGAACATAGATTGCATGACGAGAGCTCAGCCCTCTGTCAAACTCATTTGGAACAACAACGGGACAAACCTCAACACACTCCGCACAACTATTGCACAGGGTTTCATCAACATATCGGGGTTTCTTAAGAATCTTAACATTGAAATTGCCGAGGAAACCGCCGATTTCGAGGACTTCGCTGTAAGTTAAAAGCTTTATCTTTGGATGACGGCTCACCTCAACCATCTTGGGTGTGAGGATGCACTGGGAGCAATCGAGGGTTGGGAAGGTTTCTGAGAGCTGAGCCATGTGGCCACCGATCGATGGCTGCTTCTCAACCAATATGACCTCATAGCCAGCATTGGCTATATCAAGAGCGGCCTGTATACCGCTTATGCCAGCCCCTATGACAAGCGCTCTCTTGGTGAGCGGAGCCTTGATTGGCTCAAGCGATTCATTCCTGCTGACCTTCTCAACGATG
>JALGWB010000057.1 GCA_025774405.1 bacterium | reverse complement strand
CGGGAGGGAAGGGTTGAAATATGCAATTGCCGAGATGACTGAAGAAAAACTTGTTTGCTTCAACTTCTGGAGACCGCATTAGGAGGGAGCACATGGATCTCAATCGACTTAAACAAGCGGTGATAGCTGGTGACATGGCAGGAGCCAGGAAGTTGACCGAGCAGGCTATTGAGGCTGGCATTGAACCCGGGGTTATTCTTGATGAGGCCTTGGTGGCTGGCATGGATGAGGTGGGTGAGCTTTTCAAGGCGAACGAGGTGTACGTCCCCGAAGTGCTGCTTGCTGCCAAGAGTATGCAGCAGGCGATGCAGCTGCTAAAGCCGTTGCTTGTGAAGGATGGAATCGAGCCCAAGGGCAAAATCGTGGTGGGCACAGTAAGAGGTGACCTCCATGACATTGGCAAGAACCTTGTTGCGATGATGCTTGAAGGCGCAGGCTTTGAAATAATCGATTTGGGTAATGACGTTCCGCCGGAAAGATTCGTAAAGGCTGCTGCTGAGCAAGGAGCGACAATCATTGGCATGTCAGCCCTCTTGACAACAACCATGTATGCAATGAAGGAAACGATTGATCTTCTCAAGGCCGAGGGTCTTGATGGTAAGGTTAAGACCATGGTTGGCGGTGCACCGGTGACCCAGGCCTTTGCCGATGAGATTGGCGCAAGTGCATATGGTGACGACGCTGCAACCGCAGTTGATCTTGCAAAGAGGTTCATGGCTGAGCAATGACCGACTTGCTTGAACTCATAGAACTTCGAACTGTGCTCGGCGACGGAGCCATGGGGACGATGCTTCTTGAGCATGGACTCAGCCCAGGTGACTGCCCAGAGGCCTGGAATCTGGAACATCCAGAGATCGTGAGCAGCATACATCAAGGCTATGTTGATGCAGGCTCAGATTTCATTGAGACCAATACCTTCGGTGCCAATCCCATAAAGCTCGCCAGGTTTGACCTCGATCGCAAGCTTGAGGATATCATAAGGGCAGGGGTTGACCTCGCCAGGCAGGCGGCTGGCAAAAGGTGTCTTGTGGCTGCATCGATAGGTCCGACTGGGGCTTTGCTCCAACCCTATGGAGACACCCCCCGTGAAAAGGTTGCTGACGCCTTTAGAGCAACTGTGCAAGCAGTGGCTCAGGCGGATATCGATTTCTTCCTCGTCGAGACCATGAGTGATCCTGAGGAAGCCAGACTGGCAATAGGTGCGATAAGGGAATTCTCTGACAGGCCGATCGTTGCAACAATGGCTTTCACCAAGGGTGCAAAGGGCTATCGAACAATGATGGGGACCACACCTGAGCAATGTGCGACTGTCCTGGCAGACGCGGGTGCGCACATTGTTGGAGTAAATTGTTGTGCCGGTACAGGAGAGGCCGCTGAGATAGTTGCTGAGATGAGACAGGTATCGAGCTATCCACTGATTGCTCAGCCCAACGCGGGTGCCCCGAAGCTTGAAAGGGGCAGGGCTGTCTACCCAGAGTCACCCCAAAGCTTTGCGAGAGGCATGGAGCAGGTCCTGGCTGAGGGCGCAGTGATAATCGGCGGCTGCTGTGGCACCACTCCAGAGCACATTCTAGAGATCGCCAGCCTGATGGGCAAGTGCTAACAGGGCTTCGTTCCATTGACACCACCCGTTTACCTGATTAAAATCGGCCGAGGGGGTTTAAGCCATGCGCGGCTATGTTGGGCTCGATCTTGGTGCAGTCAGCACGAATCTCGTTATCCTCGATGAAAAGTTCGACATCATGGGCGAGTGGTACTTCAGGACTATGGGAGATCCAGTTGCATCCGTAAGGGAAATTATGAAAGCTGCCAGCCAATTGCTTGAAAAAACAGAAGTTAGAGCAGCCGGGACAACTGGCAGCGGCAGGCATCTTGCAGCTGCTCTCATTGGAGCTGACATCGTCAAGAACGAGATAACAGCTCACGCCAGAGGGGCGATCCACTTCTTTCCAGATGTGAGGACAGTAATCGAAATCGGTGGCCAGGACTCGAAAATAATCATTCTGCAGGACGGGCAGGTCACCGATTTTGCCGTCAACACGATCTGTGCAGCTGGTACCGGCAGTTTCCTTGATCACCAGGCCAACCGGATGGGGATAACGGTTGACGAGCTCGCTCGACTGGCGGCCACCTCGAGCGAGAGTGTAGCCATAGGTGGAAGGTGTGCAGTTTTCGCCGAAACCGACATTATTGAGAAACAGCAACGAGGAGTCTCAAGAGGCGCTATAGCAAAGGGACTCTGCGAGGCTCTCGCACGCAATTATCTTTCCACAGTTGCTGGTGGCAAGAGAATTGATCCGCCTGTCGTCTTTCAGGGAGGTGTAGCGGCGAATCTGGCTGTGAAGCAGGCTCTTGAGAAGCAGCTGGAGATGGAAATCCTTGTACCAGAGCATTATCGAGTCATGGGCGCTCTTGGTGCAGCACTGATTGCTGCAGAGCAGGGAGATCCCGGACGACCATCGGCTTTCAGAGGAACGATCATCAGGGATATGGAGTTTTCATTGCGAACCTTCGTTTGTGAGGAGTGTTCGAGTATGTGTGAAATCGTTGAGGTCTCCGATGGATCCAGGGTGCTCGGTAGATGGGGAGGAAGATGTGAAAGGTGGGTTATCGAGCAATGAAGTCAGTCGCACTTATAACAATCGGATGCAAGCTAAACCAATTTGAAACGGAGCAGATGCGGGAATCGTTTGAGGCTCGTGGTTTTAAGGTCTCGGGACAGGATGAGAAAGCTGATATTTATGTCATAAACACATGCACGGTCACATCTAAAAGTGACTATAGATCGCGTCAGGCGATCCGAAGAGCACTGCGCCATAATCCCGATGCGACAATCATCGTAACAGGTTGCTATGCCCAGGTGGCACCGCATGAAGTTGCTTCGATCAAGGGCATTGACGCCATTCTTGGCAACTCACGAAAGTGCGAAGTCGCCGATTACGCAGATCTCCCAAAACAGTCAAAGCCCATGATTGCAGTCGATCAGCTCAGGAGGGAGTTTACCGCTGGCGGTGATCGGCGAATCCACACCTTTGGCTCCTACACCCGTGCTTTTGTCAAGATTCAGGATGGCTGCGACAATCGGTGTACCTATTGTGCAGTTCCTGCTGCAAGAGGTCCGAGCCGAAGCAAGCCATGTCGCACAATCCTCGAAGAGATCGCAACGCTTGTTGATCATGGCTACAAGGAGATCGTACTGACTGGGGTTCATCTCGGGAGCTACGGCAAGGATCTTGACGAAGATCTAAATCTGGCTGCCTTACTGAGAAAACTATCGAGAGTCGACGGGCTCGAGCGAATCAGGCTAAGTTCAGTCGAACCAACTGACTTCACACCTGAGCTGATCGATACAATCGCAGATCCAGTCTACCGGGTATGCCCCCATGTACATGTTCCACTGCAAAGTGGTGATAACCGCATCCTCAGACTCATGGGCCGAAACTATACACGCGACTTCTATGCCGATATAGTAGAAACGATCGCATCCAGAGTACCACGATGCGGCATAGGGGCGGATGTTATGGTTGGATTTCCCGGTGAGGATGATAGGGCTTTCAGCAACACGTTTGGTCTGGTTGCTGATCTTCCCATAACCTATCTCCATGTCTTTGCTTTCTCTCCCCGCCCCAATACTGTGGCCTCTAGTATGGCGGAGCAGGTTGAAGCCTACTTGAAAAAAGAGCGTAGCAAACAACTGAGACAGCTTGGGAAAGCCAAGAACCGGGCCTTCCGAAATAGCCTCAGGCATTGCTATCTCGAAGCACTCATCCTATCTGAACGAGTTGATGGCTATCAGATCGGCCTGAGTGGCAACTACGTAAAAGTCTATTTCAATCAGCCTGTCAGGCCAAACGAGATAGTCAGCACGAGAGTGGGAGAAATCTATCTTGATGACATCATAGCGACCACCGTCAGGCAAAGATGAGACCCAAGCGATTTTTCATTGAGACCCACGGTTGCCAGATGAATGCTTATGACAGCGGTGTGGTTTCGCAGATTCTTCAAAAGTGTGGCTACATTGAGACTCGCAATCCCCAGGATGCAGACATCGTCCTCATCAACACCTGTAGCGTGCGCGAGCGTGCTGAGCGCAAGGCACTTTCAAGGCTCGGTGAATTGGCTGCCCTGCGGAGAAGACGTGGGCACATGCGAATCGGCATCATTGGATGCACAGCACAGAGGTTGGGGGAAAACCTTGTCGAGGCCACTGTTCAACCGGATTTCATTATCGGACCAGACGCCTATGACTCAATCCCGCATGCTCTGGAAGCACTTGAACGGGATGAGGCGCCGTATGTTAATGTCGAACGCACGGGATCGGCGATCTATAGCTTCCGACCGAAGGTGTACCAGCAGGTGACTGCTTTTGTCACCATCATGCGCGGCTGCAACAACTACTGTTCCTATTGCGTCGTGCCATATGTACGTGGTCCTGAACGGAGTAAGCCACACAGGGAGATAGTCGATGAGATCAAGCATCTGGTCGGTCTCGGTGTCAGGGAGATCACTTTGCTCGGCCAGAACGTCAACTCCTACAACGACGGCTATGCCGATTTCGCTGATCTACTCGAACTTGTGAATGGCATTGAGGGACTCGTGAGAGTAAGATTCACCACCTCTCATCCGAAGGACCTGTCAGAGAAGGTTATCAAGCAGATTGGGCTGCTGCCAAAGGTCTGTGAGAATCTTCACCTACCGCTTCAGAGCGGTTCGGACCGAATTCTTAAGCTGATGAGTCGCTGTTATACGCTGCGGGATTATCTCAACCTGGTAGAGAAAGTGCGAAAGACTGTGCCCGAGATTGCTCTGACTACTGACATATTGGTCGGCTTCCCGGGAGAGACGATTGAAGATCATGAGGCAACCCTCGAGGCCCTGAGAATGATAAGATTTGATTCTGCATTCATGTTCAAGTATTCAGTCCGTAGTGGCACAGCTGCGAGCCGGCTGGCAGATGATGTTTCGGAGGAAGAGAAAGTAAGAAGGCTCAATGAAGTCATTCGCCTTCAAAACTCCGTAGTTGACGAGAAGAAAAAGCCACTCATCGGTATGCCCGTTGAAATCCTCATAGAGGGTCAAAGTCAACGCCATCCGCACCACTGTATTGGGAGAACCAGAAAAAACTGGCTTGCAATTGTCCCCTCAAAAGGTGTAAGTAAGGGTGAAGTCGTTGTCGCCAATGTTGCAAGTGCAAGCAGATGGATGCTAATATGTGAAGGTGCCTCGAGAAAGGTGGGAGCATAGGTATGAATGTCTCAAGAGTAATAGCAGCGATTGCATTGCTCATAATCACCCTGGCAATAATCGCTTTCGCAGTGATGAATCCTGACGAGCGTGTTGCGATCAATCTTGGTTGGCAGGTTTTTGAGAATGTTCCGCTCGTACTCGCTCTTTTCATAGCATTCGTTATAGGAGTTGCCCTGACACTGCTTTATACCCTCTATTATTTCATAGATCTTGGGCTTACGGTGAGACGCCTTAAGAAGCGTAGCAAGCTTCTTGAGGAGGAATTGATCGCCCTCAGGAATCTACCGATCGATGAGCCGTTTGAAGAGTCCAAAGAAGAACGAAAGGACGTGGTTAAGTGAACTGGCTTTGGATCATCCTCATTCTTTGCGTGATTGCTGTCATAACCCATCGAGTTTGGTTCAGCATTTCAAGCAGAAGGCGCAAGGCTGCCGGTCAAACTCCTTTTGTCCGAGGGCTGACATCGCTTCTCGATGGAGATTACAATTCGGCTATCAACTTGCTCAAGCAGGCGGTGAAGGAACAACCTCAGGAAGTGGAACCCTACCTTCGTCTTGGTGATGTCTTGAGGGAGACCGGTGAGGTCAAGCGTGCAATCCAGATCCACCGAGAGCTGACAATAAGACCGGGTATCCCCAGGAGGACAATGGCAAGGGTTTTTGTAAGTCTCGCAAGAGACTATGCCGCAGCACATCGGTTCGATCGTGCATCGGCAACCTATGAGCATGCGCTCGAGTTGACTCCTGATAACGAGAAGGTGATGGAGGAACTCCTTAGCATCTACGAGGAGATGGGAGAGTGGGATAAGGCATATCTGTTGAGGCGTGACATTTCAAAGGCGAGAAAAGTGGATGATACCCACATGCTGGCCCTTTACAAGGCATACATAGGAAAGATTCACCTTGATGCAAAGGATACCAAGCGTGCGGAAGCCAATCTGAAGGATGCGCTCAAGATAGATTCAGAGTGTGCATCAGCGTATCTCTATCTTGGAGATCTCTACTATATGATGGGCAATATCGATAGTGCGATCTCTGCCTGGAGAAGGATAGTTACTCTATTTCCAGAGATCGCCTATATAACTTTTGCAAGACTTGAGAAGGCCTTCTATGAAAAAGGAAGGTTCGAGAAGATAGTTGACCTTTACAACGATGTTCTCGAACGCAACCCGAGGGATGTCAGAACCATAATGACCCTGGCCAACATCCATCGCAAGAAAGGCAATCTCGATGACGCACTGAGGTTGTGTCAGATGGCACTTGAGTTCGATCCCCGTTCAAGGCGTATCAAACAGGCACTTGCGAGATTGCACTATGAGAAAGGTGACATTGAAAAGTCCCTTCAGGCTATGGTCGAGGCGTTCAATGGGTTCTCATCTGATGAGGAGTACTATTATTGTAACAGCTGCGGCTATAGGTCTAATGAGGTCCTGTGGCGCTGTCCACGATGTAAAGCCTGGGAAACTTTCGTATAGAGCGTTTGCCCAGATTATCTTGGTACCCCGTTTTGACAAGCCATGGCAAAGGAAACTTACACCACGCCTATGATGGCACAGTACATGAGCGTCAAGTCGGAGTATCCTGACGCCATTGTGCTCTTCCGCATGGGCGACTTCTATGAGACCTTCTATGAGGATGCGGAGATAGCGTCAAAGGTTCTGGGAATTGCCCTGACGTCCCGATCGAAGGAGGGTGGTCGCAAGATACCACTTGCTGGCGTTCCTCACCACGCTGCTGATACCTACATTGCCCGCTTGGTCAGAGCCGGTTACAAGGTTGCGATCTGCGAACAGGTAGAAGATGCCAAAGCTGCCAAGGGGCTTGTCAAACGCAAGGTAGTGGAAGTCATCACCCCCGGAACGGTGACTTCTTCACTTCTCCTGGAAGATAAGGAGAACAATTATCTCGTATCGATAACAGGAATCCAGAATCGCTGGGGAATGGCAAAAGCGGATCTTTCGACAGGGGAATTCATGGTCAGTGAAGGATCGCTGAGAGATCTCTTCGAGGAAATCGCCAAAACAACACCAAGTGAAATCCTTGTCCCACGTGATGGGCTCGACGAACAAATGCTCGCTCGTCTCAAGCAGCTGGTTCCCCGAGCCTTTCTAACGCAGCTAGACGAATGGCATTTCCTGCCTGAAAGCGCAGAAGCGATACTCAAGGATCATTTCGGTGTAACCTCGCTTGAAGGCTTTGGATGCTCTGGACTTCACCTTGCCATCGGAGCAGCAGGCGCTTTGATAGCCTATCTCAGGCAGACCCAGAAGCGTGTTCTCCCACATCTGGCAAGCCTCAAAGTGCATGCGACATCGCTCTATATGGAGATCGATGAAGATTCCTTTGTGAACCTCGAAATCCTCAGACCTCTCCACCCGGAGGATGAAGGGGCTTGCCTGATTGCGGTGCTTGACAGGACACTTACCGCTATGGGTGGTCGGAAGCTAAGGTCATGGATAAAGAATCCGCTTACCCGACGGGAAGATATCATGCTGAGGCTTGAAGCAGTTGAAGACCTACTCATTGATGAAGTGCGTCGAAAGGATCTGAGGAGTCTGCTAAGGAATGTCAGCGACCTGGAACGCCTCCAGGCAAGGGTCTGTTGCGAAAGAGCAAGCCCTCGAGATCTGATTGCCATCAGAGATACCCTGAGGCTTATTCCTGAGGTAAGGAAAATAGTCTCTGGATCCGGCTCCCGCCTTGTGTCAAAAATAGCCCAGGATCTTCCGGACCTGAATGACATAGAAGATCTGATATCGAGGGCAATCGTTGATGACGCACCGGCCGTGTTTAAGCCTGGTACAGTGATAAAGCCCGGCTATGACTCTGAGCTCGATGACCTTCGTAAAGCCTCTGGCGATGCCAAGCAGTGGATACTCGATCTTCAGGCAACTGAGCGTCAGAAGACAGGCATAGCGAACCTCAAGATAGGCTATAACAAGGTGTTTGGCTACTATATTGAGGTAAGCAGGTCCAATCTCAAGAATGTCCCTGCTCATTATATAAGGAAGCAGACTCTCGTCGCTGCCGAAAGGTTCGTCACTGAGGAACTCAAGCAGAAGGAGACTGAGATCCTGAGAGCTGAAGATGTGGCTGCTGATCTTGAAGAGACCATCTTCAAGCATGTACGTTCCAGAGTAGCCGAAATTGTGGCTAATATCCAGAAGGCCGCTGATATGCTTGCTGAGCTTGATGTATTCGCTTCCTTTGCTGAGGTTGCCCGCGAAAACAACTATGTTCGTCCTGAGATACTTAGTGAGCCGGGCATTGAAATTTGTGATGGCCGCCATCCTGTCGTTGAGCAATTTCTGGGCGAAGAACAGTTTGTGCCCAATGATGTTACCCTGAATTCGGAAAATCAAATCCTGGTCATCACCGGCCCTAACATGGCTGGTAAATCGACCTATCTTCGTCAGGTCGCTCTTATTGTCATCATGGCTCAAGTGGGAAGCTTTGTTCCTGCGTCGAGTGCTCGGGTTGGCATTGTTGATAAGATTTTCACGCGCATAGGTGCAGCGGACAGGGTGGCAAGGGGACAAAGCACTTTCCTTGTGGAGATGATTGAGACCGCCAAGATCCTTAACAATGCAACCCAGAGGAGCCTGGTTTTGCTCGACGAGGTTGGACGCGGAACAAGTACTTTCGATGGCTTGAGCATCGCCTGGGCAGTTGTGGAGTATCTGCACGATCACGAGAAGACACGGCCGATGACGCTCTTCGCCACCCATTATCATGAGCTCACTGATCTCGCAAGGATCCTGCCGAGGGTTAAGAACTTCAATGTGCAGGTGAGAGAATATGGTGACCGTATCGTCTTCTTAAGGAAGATTGTCGAGGGTGGTTCCGATCGAAGCTATGGCATCCAGGTTGCCAGGCTGGCGGGCTTGCCTGAGGCAGTCGTTGAAAGAGCCAAGGAGATCCTTGGTAACCTTGAGGAAGATGAGTTCAGCGTTGGAGACATCCCGAGGATTGCGAGGGGTGAGCATTCGCCTGTTTCAGGAGATGTCCAGCTCAGTCTCTGGGACACCGAAAGGGAGATCAGCGAGCGCCTGAAGCAGATTAACGTAGAAAACCTGACTCCGCTTGAAGCCTTGCAACACCTGGCTCAACTCAAAGACCTTGTGGAGGGTAGGGGTAAGAAAGATGCCGAAGATAAGGATTCTACCTGACAGGATAGTCAACCTGATTGCCGCTGGCGAGGTAGTTGACCGCCCATCATCAGTCGTTAAGGAGCTCATCGAGAATGCTATAGATGCTGGTGCCAATCAGATTGCCATTGAGACCAAGGGCGACGGCAGACAGCTGATAAGACTGACTGATAATGGGATAGGCATGACCGAGGAAGACGCACTTCTGGCATTTAAGAGGCATGCAACCAGCAAGATATCATCAGCAGACGACCTTAACCGCATAGAGACCATGGGCTTTCGTGGTGAGGCACTTCCGAGCATTGCGAGTGTTGCAGAGGTTGAGATGATTACACGCACAGGTGAAGAGGAGCTCGCTACCAGATTAGTGC
>JALGWB010000056.1 GCA_025774405.1 bacterium | reverse complement strand
CAATGGGTTATCTCGCCGGATTTCCCCAGGTCTTCCTTTTCGGACTTGGTGCTGTTGTCTTCTATGGACTCTACGTGAGCTCTGGTGGGGAGGCAATTTCCAGATCCAAGAGATTCTTCCGACTTGTCAGGATATTCATCACATCAGGTTTCGTCTCGATGCTTCTGGTGAGTATTCAGCTCATCCCTTTTATGGAATATTATTTCAACTCAAAGGGACTGCACTATCCGATTGACTATGTAACCAAGGTCTTCGTCACTCCGCCGGTCATTCTGCTCAAAAGCGTTGTCCCTGGATTGTTCGGTAATCCTGTTGAGGGAACCGATTGGTCTGACCTGCCACGGCAACTTGTACATCCCTACAATCCTGACTTCACCGTGTACTGCGGACTCGGTGTACTGATACTTGCTCTGGCTTCGCTTTCAAACCTGAAGTCTTCCCGCCGGTTACAGGCTATGGTGATCCTGCTGCTTTCAAGTATTGCGGTTGCGGTGAATTCATTCGTCTTGAGGGTGGCATATTATCTTCTTCCGATGTTCAGGGCATCAAGAGTGGATCGGATTACAGTTATAGCCTGTTTCGCAATTGCTTCGATGGCTGCTATTGGTTTTGATAACTTTAGCAGATCGCCGGCAAAGAAGCGCAAAGCCATTGTGGTGGCGATTGTGATTGTTGTGGGATCAATGGTTGTACTATCACTGGTTTTGACGCTCGGTGGTCAGGCTCTTCTAACTCACTTTGCAAACAAGGTGCGTTCATTTCCAGATGACTACTGGCAGACATTGTCCAACATCTCCAGGTCTGGAAAGATCAAGGAATGGGCAGAAGCCGGAAGGAGTACCTGGTTTGCATATGAACTCAGCCAGTTGCGATATGGCTGGACTATGCTGGCGACCACGGTGATGCTACTTGTGGCATTTGTTTTGTCGGTGCGAAATCTCAAGAAGGTACATCTGGTCATCTCGCTGGCGCTCATTGGGTGGATTGGCTGGGATGCGATTTCGACAGCGAAAACCTATTATGTGAGTCAACCGCCAGGGAGCGTTAGAACTACACAGGGGATTGAATGGTTACGCAGTGCCCTCGGCAAGCCGGGTATGTGGCGCACAAAACCGCTACATCAGACAACGGAAGATGTCCTGGTTCTTCCCTGCAATACCAATCAGATCTTCGGCTTGCAATCTCTTGGTGGGCAAAGCACGGTTTATCCGGACTCATATGCGTATCTCAAGAGGAATAAGATTGCCACCGAAGCGACCATAACAACACCCATCTTTCGAAGGACATGGCTTGCCAGCCCTGTTGATGACCTGATGGGTGTGCGATTTCTATTGGCACGTCACGACCAGCGACCGTTTACCTGTCGACCCGTCCTCCGTGAAGTCTCGATGTCGGAAGATCCAGAAGCTCGGCTGGGCATCTTTGAGACCTCCACTGGTCGAAAAATCGCACTCATACAGCAACCAGGCGATACCATGGCTGTTGAACTTGGTGTTCCTTTTGCACGAAAACTTGCTTTCAAGGTTGGCTTTCACTGCCCCGATAGCCAGCCTGGAGATTCAGTCTATTTTACCTTGAAGTGCAAAACCGATTTCGGGACAGCAACCTATTCCCAGGGGTTCGACTTGAATCTTGACCGCAACAGATGGCATTTAGCATGCCTCAAGCTCAAGGGGGTCAGGGGCAGGATTGCTGACATGGTGCTAACAGTTGAAGCCCGGGACACTGCGCTGCACATCGAGGCAGCCTGGGCTGGTTTTGAGTATGTTATTCGTGATTTGGAATATCTCCAGATCGACGGTGGTTACAAGATCAACGTGCCTGGAAGAGGTCGTGCCCTGAGCCTTGAGCTCAAGAGTTCGTGCTGGCAGGTGCCTCTCAGGATTCATTTTGGCGATGGTAGCCTGGGGTTTCGGTGGATTCTGTTTCGGGATCATGTCACAAGAACAGTCTGGATTGATCTTAAGCATAAATCAGGACAGTCGATACTGTTGGCATCAGATTCAACCTTCAGCATCACCAGTGTAAGGAAGATCTGGCGTGGGTGGACCCGGGATCTGGATTGCGAACTCATCTATGACAGGGACATGGCTGTCTATGAGAATATGGGAGCCATGGAGAGGGGTCTATGCCTTGATTACAGCAAGGTGGTTCGAGGACGGCCTCCTGGCAAGCTCAGGCTGACCAGGCTAGAAGATATCAATTCTGCAAGATGTGGCAACTGCCAAATCGTCGTCTATGAACCTGAGAGAGTGGTCACTGACGTGGAGACCGATCGCCGTGCTCTCTTTATTCTGCAGGATATGGCTTACCCTGGTTGGTCGGTCTATGTCGATGGCAGGAAGGTTGATATGCTGCCCACTGACATCGGCATAAGGGCTATCGAGATAGGTCCCGGAAGACACCGGATTGTAATGACCTATCATCCACTAACCTTTTACATCGGACTGGGACTCTCCTGCCTCGGTGTCCTGCTCACAATTGGGGTCGGAGCCAAAAAGGTGCAGAAATTGCTTTCCTGAGATCGGCAGTTGTGGCGGAGTTTTGTTGATATTACAAAACCAACCTCAGAGCAACAGAGTCCTGAAATAGCCCTGGCCTCACTGTCGAGCACCGGTCAAGAGTTCTTGATAGAGTACCAAATGGCTCCTGACTGTGCCTTCGATTGAAAAGCGTTTGACCGTTTGCAAACCTCCGGCAACCAGTCGCTGCCTGAGGTCGGGATCTTGAGTAAGCCTGATGATCTCATTGGCCAGGCTAGCGGGATCTTGCCTTGGAACAAGCAGTCCATTCGAGCCATGCTCAACGATTTCCGGAATGCCACCGGCATCGGTTGCAACAACCGGAATGCCTGACGCCATCGCTTCGAGGATAGCCGTGCCCAACCCCTCCTTGTGTGATGCCAGTACGAATACATCGAAGAGCGCATAAAAGCGGGAGATATCGCTTTGAAACCCTAAGAACAGAAATCGCCTTCCAAGCCCCAATTTTCCGTGGATCTCCTCAAGTTTCTCTCGGTCAGGGCCTTCACCGACTGCGCAAAAAGTGACATTTGAAATTTTCTTGCAGACTATCGCTGCAGCCTCAAGCAATGTCGGATAGTCTTTGTGTCCAACCAGTGCTGCAACCGTACCAATAACCAGATTGTCGTGGGGAATGCCCAGTTCTTGCTTCGCTGCCGTATCGGTTGTCTCTGGATTGAATTGGGTCAGCTCTAAGCCGCTGTAGATGACCCTCAGCTTGTGCTCGTCGATACCATCGCCTTTAAGAACCCTCGCGACATTCTTGGAGACGCAGATGATACAATTGACCAGGCGAGTCCTGTATTTCAGGGCTCCGATGATGGGCTTGCTGACTGAAAAGTCAACCCTCCTTGAGGCGACGAGGATTACTTTCGGAAGGAAAAGCTTAACAAGAAGCCCTAACGAAAGTGCATGCGATGAATGGACGTGAATAATCTTTGCAGCCTGCTTCAGCACCGTCCTGGCTATTGTTCTGGCAGCGAATATATCCCAGGGGTTACGGATTGTGATTTCCGTCAACGGAAGATCGAGGCGTTTGAAGTGCCGTGCGATCTCTGCTCCTTGCCGACATATGAGATGTGTCCTTATACCATATTGCATAAGCCCCTGCACAAGATAGGCAATCTGCTGCTGCCCCCCTCTCCATTCTGTCGAGGTTTCGAGGTGGATTACGCTTATTTGAGGGTCTTCTCCCATCGCTTGATATACTTCAGGTATACGCCGAAGGCCGAATTGAAGCAGAGTACAAGTCCAACTCTGCCATCGAGGAAACCCAGGTGGAGCACATACATGCGGAAAAATCGAAAAAGCGCTCTGAGGAAACATTCGACAATGGTTTGCCGCTTTTGTTCTTGCGCTCGTGCGGCACCAGCTGTGTAAAGGTCCATCTTCCTGATATGCTCAGAAATTGTTGGATAACTATAGTGATTGAATGAGTCCTCAATCCGCTCGACTTTCCCACTGAATTCAATCGACTCATGGATTGTATTCATATTGAAATTGCCGCGTGTCCGATTGAATAACCTCAACGGATAGTCCCTCTGCCAGCCGCAGAAACGGATTCGCTTCCCAAGGTAGAAAGTCTTGCGTTTGATTCTGTAAGCAACATCTGGATCTGGATTCTCCAGTATTGTCCCGATCCTCTCTCTCAGTGCAGGCGTGACCTCTTCATCTGCATCGATTGAAAGGATCCAGTCGTAGGATGCCTGTTTGACGGCCCAGCGCTTCGTAGGTCCAAAGCCTCGCCAGTCGGTTTGGATAACCCTTGCACCTAGGTCTTTGCTTATTGCGATTGTTTGATCGATCGAACCTGTATCAACCACGACAATTTCGTCAACCCAGTCGAGGGATTTTAAGCAGCGGGTGATGTTTTCGGCTTCATTGAGTGTGATAATGACTGCTGATAGCTTAGCTCGCATCGTCTTCCCTGATCATTGATATTATCTTCTTCGCCCGATTATCCCACGTCATTGTTTGAGCTCGTGAAAGAACCTCCTGGACCATGGAATCATAGAGGCTGTCGTCACTAAAGAGAATATCAATCTTGGTGGCGAAATCCTTCGGGTTTTCGGGTTCACACAACATACCTGTTCTGCCATCCTCGATAAGCCCTTCAAGAGATGGCAACCGCGAGGCCACTACTGGAATGCCGAAACCATAGTAGTCAAAAAGTTTGAGTGGACAGGTCAGATAGCGGTTAAAGAAGGTATCGGTGAGCGGGATTACCCCAATCCGAACCTTTGATAGCCTCTCATGAAGTTGCTTCCTGCTTAGCCAGGCTGAAAGGTGGATCCTTAGATGCTTGAAGCGAGCGTATCTTTCTCTAAAACCTCTTGCCTCTTTCTCATTCTTAGCTCCGAAAACCACTATCTCAGGTGGATGCTTAAGGAGGCTGATCGCCTCGAGCAAGGTTTCAATGCCCTTATGTTCGTCAAGTGAGCCGACGTAAGCTACGTACCTGCGGCTCTTGTCTATTTGCCTTACTGGTTCGAAAACCCCTCCCGGAGCCACCAGTGTTCTAATGCCGGGATAATAAGTGGAGAACAATTTGCGCTGAGCATCCTGCAGGCAGATGAGCCCCGTCAATCCAGGAATAAACTGCCTTTCAAGTTTCGAGTGCTTGGTTCTACTGATGTTGAGGTCATCTCTTATTGACAGGTCAGTATAGAAGTCATGGGTCTCAAAGAAGGTCTTAATCCCGCACCCCGACCTGAGAGCCGAAAGGTATGGCAGGAAGACATGATTGCGTGAGATAACGGCATCAATTTCGGTCTGTTTTGCCAACCTCTGCAATATTCCGAATGCCCTTCTGGCGAAGATTCTGTTGGCACCGATGATGGGGAATCTCCTCAGCTGGATGACAATGAGGTTGGCGGGTTGCTTCAATCCAAAATAGCCTTCGAAGACCTCTTGCGATCTGTGTTTGGAATTGCGATGCACCACCATAAAGCAGGCTTGAGCGTTTTCCGCCAGCCCATAGGCTGTCAGTGTGCAAAACGTTGTACATGGCGATGGAGATGGCCACTGCCCCAAATGCACGTATGCGACTTTCATGCTCGGTGTCCAGCGAGATTTGTCTTCATCATGAGTCGTGACCGATTTGTTCTTTGATCAGATTCTCCATCTGCTTCAAGTATTGCTTCATCCCGGGTATTCTCATCAAGTATCTGTGCATCAGGCGCGCACGCTTTTGCTTTGCTATGAGCTTGGCCTGGCTATCTGCATAGTCATGGTGGATGATCGTCTCAGGGCAATAGATCATCTTCTCAAATCCGTATCGCTTATGGATCCTGTAGGAGATCTCAATGCCCTCGTGGCAGAAAAGCAAAGGATTCATACCACCGATTTCCTCATAGATACGTCGCAATATCGCTGCATTTCCTTCAGTATTGAGCATTGCCAGGATATAGTTATTGCCCAGGTCATAATGGCCGATGTTCTTGTTGAACGGGCTGCTGGTTCTTGGAAGGATTCTACCCCTGAGTCCAACGATATCCCGGCTGTCGAAGGCATCTCTGATGGATTGAACGAAGTTCTTTGCAACGATAGCGTCATCATCGACAAAAGCCACAATTCTGCCTATTGCATGGCTTACACCGACATTCCTGGCTTCTGAGGGATACAGGTTTATTGGACATTTGATATAAAGCAAGTGCATGTTAAAGATTTCACCTATGAAGCTATCGTTACCACCGTTGTCAACAATGATAACTTCTGAGCGCTCGTCAACCGTACTCATAATCGAAGCCAGGCACTGGTCTAAAATTCCACGGGAGTTGTGAGTCACAACTATGAGCGAGATATCCGGCTTGTCGGATTTCCTGTTGTCATTCTTCTCGAAGAGTGAATAATCGATGTACAACCTGTACTGGGCTATGAGTTGCTCAGCTCGATCGAATTTTCCCCGAAGCATGAGTGCCTGAGCCCTGCTGAAACATGAAAGAGCGTATTCCTGGCGATTCTTCAAGGTTTTCCCAATAGCAAGGTCATCAAGCGGTTTCTCAGAAAAATCTGCTTGCATGTTCACCCGACACGCTTGTGTGTTTGTGATTCCATCAGAGTCAATTCCTGCACCGGTCAATGATCACATCGAGGTCTTCGAATCAGGTGACCCACTCTTCGGTCACCATTCCGATTATGCTTGCAGACTCGGTCTGAGTCAACAACCATGAGACCTGGTTTGAATTGTCCCATCGCTTCTGAGTCCGGGAACCACAATGCAGCCGCTGGCACGCTTAAGGTTAGAGGACAGCATTCAATTGCATCGACGTTATATCTCATTACGAACTTTTCCAATGCCGATGCTTGTGCTAGAGACGCGAAATTGGTACTCTTGCTTGTTGCGATATCGAAAGGATTGCCGAGGTGAGGTGGTCAAGTGGTGGGTGACGGAGGCGGTAGGGGATTGTCACTCACGAAGCTGGTGTTGGCTTTGGGCCTGGCGCCCGGAATCTATCTCGGACTCATGATTGGGCTCAAAGCTGCCGCCCTTAATTTCCTCTGGGAGTCTCCAACAGACATTGCTCTGGTTATTGGCTGGTTAGCCATCCTGTTTGGTGCGCTTGGCATGCTGGTTGCCTTTATCCTTGTGGCACTGGGCAGGATGCTCAGAAAGTCTCGTGGCTGGATTGTATTTTCAACTGCTGCTGCAGTTGCGACTGTTTTCATCTTCGTTGATCGCTTCGGAAGATGCTATGCATGTCATCAATTCCTGGACTGGCGTGCACCACATCTCATTTATACCCCGATCAAGAGTTTCCTCATAACGGTTGGAGTCGGGGCCGGGTGTTTCGGGATAGGTGCCGGAATCGGGGGGGCAGCCTACTTTATCTGGAAAAGATGGCAAAAACGGTCTATACGGCTTACGTGCTATCTCATAATTGTGGTGTCAATTGCTGTTGCCCTTGCCGAGAGTTATCTTTCGACCCCTGGTAGGGGTGAACATCGCTCTACCCAAACAGCTACTGTCGATCGTGGCAGTGGGGTTGATCATCTCATTTTCATTGTGGACGATGCGGCGAACTGGACTGTGGCCAACTATCTCATGGCAGGCGATCGCTTGCCTGGCTTTGCCTATCTTGTGAGCAATGGTGCCTCCGGCGATCTTGAAACCTTTCGTCCAACTCATTCACCTCAGGTCTGGACCACGATGGCGACCGGCAGATCGCCTGATAGACATGCCATAACTGGTTTTATCAACTATGCGTTTCCCGGTATGCGTTATGGCATTGCCAATTTTGGCATCCCATTCGAATGGATGCTGGAATACGTCTGCCTCAGGTTACATGCAAATGGAATTGGTGGCGCAAGATCGCTTGGTCCAGAGCGGAGAAGAGTCAAAGCGCTCTGGAACATTGCAACCGATCTGGGGTTATCGGTTGGTGTCGTCAATTACCACAACACGCTGCCCGTTGAGGCAGTGAAGGGTTTCATGCTTTCCAACTATTTCTATCTATCGCTCGAGAAAAGAGGAGCCGACTGTGTATTCCCAGATAGCCTCCTGCCCGCAGTTGCTGAGATGATTGCTGCCACTGTCGATTCTTCTTTTGATTGGATCGCCGGTTTCACCGAGAGTGAGATTCCGAGTGAGACTGCTGTCCGGGAGCGGATCGATCTCATCAAGCGGGTTGCCAATGGTGACTATACCGCCAATCAGGTTGCATTTAGTCTGTTTAAGCGCTTTGATCCTTCACTGATGATGATGGGACTCAAAGGGCTGGATACAGTTGGGCACACTACCTACTGGGAGTATGCGCTATACCACTATCCCGATAGGTACAGGCTGACTTCTTACCTCCGCAAGTATACATCTCCGGATCTCGTGGTTCGCCTGGGCAAGGTGATTGATAACCTGTATATCCTGCACGACAGATTCTATCGCGCCTGGGTTAATTCGCTGGCTGATAACGATGCTCTGGTCATTGTTTCTGATCACGGGTTCGAGATGAATGGAAATCAGCACGAATTTGGACCACCAGGTATTGTCATTCTCTATGGCACACCATTTAAGAAGGGCTATCGGATCGCAAACGCCAGTGTCTATGATATTGCACCAACCCTGATTTACCTGCTTGGATTGCCGGTTCCGGCTGACATGGAAGGACAGGTCCTCCTGGACGCTATCGATCCTCACTGGCTGGCAAGCCATCCGGTTCGTACCATCGATACCTATGAGGCTGGTGAGCGCAGACCAAGCCAGGTGCCAAGCAAGATCGGTGAGGATGCTCTCAAAAGATTGCGAGCCGTCGGCTACATTAGATAGCAAGAGTTCCGCGGAAGATTGTTCGGTTTCACCATGGCTTGAGAATTGTTGCTTTCAGTGCGAACAATTCATTCGGGTATGAGTTACATATCAACTTGTTTGGGGCATGTCGAGAGCCTAGTGCGACTTATCGCAAGGTCGAAATCGGCATGACGCTGGTTCCAGGGGGCCGCCAGTTCTAGTCAGATCTTAATTTCAGATCGCCTCGATCGATGATCTTCAGCAAGCGTTGTTTGGGCAGGATTCTGAAGGTCAAATCCTTCGATTCTCCCGGTTTTACCTGAACTGTCATACGTGATGGCTCAAAGATGCAGTTTGGTGAGGGATCCCTGGTCTTGACAACCACTGTCCATTTGCCAGGTCTTAAGTGGTTGAATGCAACTTTACCATCAAGCCCCACGGTCTCGAAGAAACTCTCATCGGGACTTGAAATCTCGACCCAGACCCGGTCGAGGTTGATTTCATTTTCAGTCACGATGCCACTATCTGCTCTTTGTGTATTGACAGAGGCAATGGATCCTCCCTCTTGAAATTCAAATCTTGCAACAATGCTGGATTCCCGCACAATGCCAATCTCGATTCGTGTCACACCGCCGCCCTTGATGCTGATAAGCATTGGTGTTGGTCTGAGGGGTGTCATTCCAATGCCAAGCGACTCAGGGTCAAGATAGAGTGAGCGAGCCCCTGGTCTAAGCCCCTGGAATTCAAACCTGCCGTTCTTATCGGTGACGGCAACATCACCGTCTGCGATCACGACAACGTTTGCCAGTGGCGGATTTCCTCTGATATCGGCCCGGAAGATTCTCCCTTCAAGTGATCCAAGTGACTTCTTTCTCGTCGAGGGTATTCCGAGACTGACCGTGTACTGGAGGAGCACAGATGCATCTCCCGACCCATCCCTATCACTTTGTTCTATGTTGCCCTCAAGCCGCAGGGTATGTCCTTCTCTGGGTGTCCAGGACAAACTGGTGGAGAGGTTACCATGAATCTTGTTTGGTTCTGAGATCTGCTCGTTCCTCAGGAGGCGAATACGCAAGCTT
>JALGWB010000055.1 GCA_025774405.1 bacterium | reverse complement strand
AAACCTCTGCAGAATGCAGGTCTCAATCTTCTGGTAAACATTGGAAGTGGTAAACCCTATACGCCAACCTTTACGTGGAATGAGGTCACACTTGCAGCTGTTTCGGTCACACCGAGTGGACCAATCAACTCCAAGTACGGACCGTGGACATATCAGGTCGATCTCAAGGCAAACAAAGGGTTTGAGTTCGGGCGTGCCAAGGTAGATTTCTACATTTGGGTTATAAATCTCTTTGATAGAAAGAATGCGGCATACGTGTATCAGTCAACCGGATCTCCTGAATCCACAGGCTGGCTTGCTACACCAGAGGGGGAGAAGTGGTTGGCTGATAACGGTCCAGAAGCTCTCAATCTTTACAACCTGGCTCAGAGGAATCCCAACAACTTTAGCGTGCCGCGGATGGTACGGTTTGGGATAAGGACAAACTTCTAAACCAGAGGGAGGAGAGACCATGAAGAAGCTAAGCTGGTCCATGTCGATGGCACTGGTTCTGTTGTTGGCAGCATCAGTGCTTGCTGAGAAGCCCAAGGATACTGGCTGGTTCGATAATGAAGATCCCCGGTATCGTCCGATGATCATTGATAACACCTCTTTCTATGATGCCAACAACATCAAGATGATCGTAACCAATCATGGTTCTTTTGCCTACGATCTTACCCAGCAGGATGCAGGTCTATGGTATCCCAAGGGAACGGACAAGACCTGTGTTTACGCATCGGGGCTGTGGATAGGCTGTAAGATAGACGGTGAGATCCATGTAACTGCCGGATCATTCACTCAGGAATATACCCCTGGTCCAATTCTGGATGACTGTCAGTGGGCTTATGTTGGTGATCCGGTACATAAGGTTTATAAGATCACCAAGGGCGATACAACATCCTATGATTATATCAACTGGCCTTCTGAGTTTGGTGCTCCTGTTGATGAGGATGGGAAGCCGCTACTGATCGGAGACCAGACCCTCTGGTGTGTCTATAATGATGCTGATCCGAGTGTCCACCAATCTGATGAAGGGCGGACTGGGCCCATGGGCATCGAGATTCAACAGACTGTTTTCGGATTCGACTGGCCTGGTGCACTTGGCAATGTGGTCTTCATCAAGTTCAAGGTAATAAACAAGTGCGACAAGACGATGGACAGCACGTTCTTCTCGGTCTGGTGCGATCCAGACGTTGGTGGTGCAAGTGATGACTATGTCGGCTGCGACATCGAAGAGAGTATTGGCTTTGCTTACAATGCCACCAACAATGACAATCTTTATGGTTCCACTCCTCCGTGCGTTGGCTATGACTTCTTCAAGGGTCCTATCGGGGATGATGGGGAGGAACTGGGGATGGTTTCCTTCAACAAATACATAAATGGGACGGATCCCAGAGCTTACCAGGAATCCTGGAACTATATGCGTGGACTCGACTTGCACGGTGATCCTGTCATCGATCCCACAACCGGCCAGCCAACAAACTACTTTGTGCCAGGTGATCCAGTTGAGAATACAGGCTGGCTTGATAGTGATCCTGCTGACAGAAGATTCATGCTCAATACCGGGCCCTTCACAATGGAGCCAGGCGATACACAAGAGGTTGTGGTCGGCATAATCGTGGCTCAGGGTGCTGACCGGATTGGTGCTGTAAGGGTCATGAAATTCTACGATCAAACGGCACAGATCGCCTTTGATCTCGATTTCCAGCTACCCGAACCACCTTCGCGTCCTATTGTTGATGTTGCTGAGCTTGATCGAAAAGTTATCTTGAGTTGGGGAACCAACTCGGAGGTTACAACCGCCCCAGGTTACACTTTTGAGGGTTACAATGTGTATCAGAGTGCTTCAATTTCTGCGGCTGGTCCGTGGAAGCGCATTGCCACCTTTGATGTGATAAATGGTATTCAAACGATTGAGGATCTTACGCTAAATATCGAGTTTGGACTACCTATTGTTCAGCCCGTCCAATTCGGTAAGGACACGGGACTAAAGCGCTATCTCGAGATAACAGAGGATAAAGTCAAGGGAGTACCGCTTAATAATGGGACTCCTTACTACTATCGTGTGAGCGCCTATTCCTACAATCCAGATCCTGATCCTGGTCTTCCCAAGACGCTTGAGAGCTATTCCGAGATAATAACTGCCATTCCTCAGGAACCTGCAGCAGATGCTGTCATTACTGAGACCTATCCTGAGACTGAAATCATCCAGGGTCAGATCGATACCAATCTACCTCCAACAACTGATTATGTAACTGTGGAGATCACCAATCCTTATGCGCTTACAGGTCATACCTACAAGATCGAGTTCGAAGAAGCTGATCCTCCAGATACCATCATTTCAGATGGCGATACCACAATCGCTTACTACAAGTGGAATCTGAGGGACGAGAATACAGGTCTCTACTTGCTCGATGACTGGACAAGCAACAAGAGTGGCGATGATGACTATCAGGTGATTGATGGTTTCCTGGCGAAGGTCATTGGCTCGCATAAGGCTGAACTCAGTCAGGTCCTCTTTCTTGATCCTGATGGCAACAGGTCAAGGGTGCTTACAGGAGTTGACTGGGGTGGAGGTTATGCCATAAATGGCTCGGGTGGACCCGGTGCCGACTACGGTATGAACTTCTTCGGAAGCGACCTCGATCCAGTTGCGAATGCCGATCAGTTCACAACCGTTGAAGTGCGCTTTAGCAGGACTGAGACGCAGAAAGCCTACCGTTATGAGCGACCGGGCTATGGCTATACGGGCTTCTTCGAAGTGCCGTTCACTGTTTGGGATGCGGTTACTGGCAAGCAGCTCAATGCTTGCTTCGTTGAATGGGTTGAAAGCGCTGTCAATGATAGCACCTGGGACCCTGACGATACTGATGTCGGAGGGAGAGAGTATCTATTCATAATGCGCAGTGAATATGATCCCAATGGTGGTATCTACGATGATGACAACTGGGGTCCTGCAGCTGACGTCTTGTATGCACTCTGGCCGAGATTGAGAACAGGCTATACCTTTGATGATATTGAGGATGGCTCCGTACTGAAATTTGTCTGGGCTCAACCAGCAACTGATAATGATTACTTCGAGTTCACTCCTCAAGCTGTTGCCTACAGCAATGAAAAAGCCAAGGGAATCTTGAGCCAGATCCGGGTCATTCCTAATCCTTATTTCGCCAAGTCAACTTACGAGATTGATCAATTCCACCATATCATTAAGTTCAGCAATCTCCCGAGAAAGTGCACGATCAGGATCTTCAATCTTGCTGGTGATCTGGTCAGGACTATTGAGAAGACAGATCCTACGACATCGATTGCTGAGTGGAATCTTATGAATGAAAAAGACATTCCGGTTGCCAGCGGTTTCTACATCTATCATGTTGAGGCACCTGGCATCGGTTCGACATTCGGTAAGTTGGCGATATTCCTCGAGAAGGAGAGGCTGAACACATTCTAAGTTGACCTCTAAAAAGGAGGTAGGTCATGGAACGCAAGGTTATCCTCGTTGGTATCCTGGTGCTGCTGATTGCAACTACGGCGATGGCGACTACAAACAGGATAGGTACCGCAGGTGCTCAGGAGCTGCGGATTCCAATCGGTGCTAGAGGTACAGGGATGGCAGGCGCAGTTGTGGCGGATGTGCAGGGGACCGAGGCCCTGTTCTGGAATCCTGCAGGTGTAGCATGGGCGCAGGGTACTGAGGCGATTCTGTCCTACAGAGGTTACATTGCTGACATGAACCTCAGCTACTTCAGTGTGTTATCGAATTTCGGAGTTGGGACAATCGGGGTGAGCGCAAAGATCCTGAGCCTCGGAGATATATACGTCACGACTGAGCAGGATTGGGATGGCACTGGCGAAGTCTATTCTATCAATATTCCGGTACTTGGGCTCACCTATGCCAGGAGACTTACCGACAAGGTGACCTTTGGAGCAAGCGGGATGTATATCTCAGAGCAGGTTATGCAAACCCAGGCTAGAGGTATTGCCTTCGATTTCGGATTCCAGTATGTCCCCGGTTGGAGGACGCTCAAAGTCGGTATGGTCATGAAGAACTACGGTCCTCGTATGCAATTCGGGGGTCCTGATTTTGATAAACCCATACATGATCCTGATGACGATCCACAGGCAGCTGTCAGACAGTGGCGGCTGACGTGTGCCGACTTTGAGTTACCTTCATCTTTCCAGATCGGTTTGACCTATGACTTCAATCTGGGACCGAATGGGATGCTCACAGTTGGCGGTGTGTTTCAAAGCAATGATTTCTCTGAAGATGAATACCGATTTGGTGCCGAATTCAATATGAACAACCACATGTTCGTAAGAGCAGGCTATGTCTATTGCAGCCAGAGTGATTACCTCTACGGTGCCACCCTTGGAGTTGGGGCCAGCTTCTCCCTGGGAAGGGTCAAGGCACATCTGGATTATTCTCATACTTTTGTCGAAAACTACTTCGATGACATACCCGAGATATCACTAAGGTTTTCCATGTGAAACCTGGGGCGCTTGGTTCAGGGCGTTAGCTTCTGCCTGGAGCGGAGAAGATGCGGTGGGACTTCGGTCCCACCGCCCCATTTCTTGGGGGCTGGTCAAGCTCGTTCGTGACCAATCTTCTTTGTCATCTCGAAGACCACAATGCCATGATAGGGATTGTTCTTACCGGTTCTTCTGAAGCCGAATCGCTCGTAGAGAGCGATCGCCTTTGTTAGAGGTTCGTAGCAGTCAAGCACCAGCTTCGTGTGGCCGCCGCTGATCGCAGTTTGCTCTATCCTCTTGAGAAGCTCGTAGGCAATTCCCCTGCCTTGAAATCCACTCGCAACAGCCATACTCTTGATGTAAATACTTTCCCTGTCAAGTGGGGTTACCGTGACCGAGCCGAACACCTTGCCTGCCCACACTGCAATGAGCACCTCAGTATCAGGATCATCTATGCGTCTTTCAATCTCATCAACTGGAACAACCGTTGCCTCGTATGCCTCAACGGTATAGTCGCCGCGATAGGGTTCAAAAGCCTCAGCAAGCAAAGCATGGATATCACCTGCATCATCCCTGGTAGCTGTTCGAAAGACAATCCTAATCCGTCGTGGATCCACCGTTCCGTCCGTCTACGAATCGACTGTGCGTGGTTCGCCCCGGCTCACAGGATCACCAGCTCAGTCGAACTCGCTACTCTTCTCGCTTCATGCCCTTGTTCTCCACGTGCACACTACCTACATTGGACATCCCCGGAGCTGTTTTTCAATCACTCGATATCCCTTTCAAAACTCGTACCTGGACCATCGTCCCTGCCAGGAAGTAAAGCGAATTGGTCCTCATATCCTCTCTGCGTACAATCGCCTTAGCAGCGAATACCAGAGCTAATGCAGTGTAAGCCCCGAGAAGCATGAAGGTCAATATCAGTATGTTCTCACACTTGCCCACAACGAAATCCGTATCTCCAGTTCTTTTCTCGACCGTCCTGCTGAGTGGCTCCCCCATCACACTCGAAATGGTCCTGGTCACTACCAAGCCACTGGTCAAGAGCAGCAATGTGTATCAAGAGACGACTATGGAGTCAGCCATTGCAAATTCCATCAATCACCTCCACACAAACCCCGGACGTAGGATTCAATTACCTCATTGAGTTTTTCCTCTATCAGTCTTATTTCCTTCCAGTACGATTTCGTGCGGATCCGATGCGGATAGAGCTCCCTCAGAAGCGTGTCGATAATTTCGTAGAGTCTCGATGGGCACGTAAGAACCGCACCGATTTCATCGATCCCCTTGACAATCTTGAATTTTGCGACTGGTTACTGTAGTTCATATTGAGAAGGCTGCAGCTCTGTTCAAGGCGGTTCTGGAAATAAGACTCATTGCCAATTTTTCTAGAAGAAACAATGTCTCCGAGGAATACGAACATTTTGCTCATACCGTTTCTCCACGGTAGCCTGTTGCACAACCCTGTACAGTTGTCTTTTCGTTGACAACCTGCTGTGGTTGTATCTTAAAATACAACCCTACGTGGTTGTCAGGAGAATTCTCATCCAGCTTTGACTGGAAGCCGTCATGCTCCAGGGCACCGATTGAGTCAGAATAGCACCTGAGCAGTATCGGATAGAAAGTGCCAGCTTCAGAGGCAGGAAGCGGTTCTGCCACAACGAGCCAGGCGCTCTTGACCTCATCTATAACCTGTGGTAGCATATCGCACTGGTATCCTCTGTACGTGGCGCCTTCTCCCGGCACAGTTGTATTCTTCTAATCAAGTGAGGCAAGGATGAGTACCATCTTGATCGCAAGACCGGCCACACGGTTAGAGTGAGAGAGGCTTAGGAGACCTGGTGAACCAATGACAACCCGGCATGATTCGATATCAAAAGGGCGGGATCTGACTGAGGGCAGCATTGTCGGAAACATCCTTTATATGGGTGTTCCCTCGATGATTGGCTTCGCTGCCATGGTCATCTATGAGCTCACCGATATGTTCTGGGTTGCAAGGCTTGGAGCAGCGCAGGTTGCAGCAGTGACCCTCTTTGCATCCTTTGCCTGGGTGGTCGGTTCAATCAATCAGCTTGTTGGTTCTGGCTCAGTTGCCCTTATCTCAAGGAGGTTTGGTGAGAAGAACATCAGGGCGACTGAGAATACAATTGAGCAAACCCTTGTCTTGAAGTTTCTCATCGGTCTGCCAATGGGGATCGTGGGGTACCTTACGATAACTCATATTCTGAAACTCATGACCTCGGATGCGGATGTTATCCAGCTTGGGACAGCCTACGGCAGGATCTTCTTTCTTGGTTTACCTTTCATGTTCACATCTTACAGCGTCTATACTGCACTCAGAGGCATAGGTGACGCTCCCAAGGCAATGTATATCATGCTCTTCTCGACTGGGTTGAATATGGCACTCGATCCGATCTTTATTATCTGGCTTGGCCTGGGGATTAGAGGGGCGGCAATTGCGACTGTTTTATCAGCTATCTGTGCCGTAGCGGTGGGTATCGTTGTCCTTGCCTCTGGCAGGGAGCGGGTAAGAATCGGAATTGCTGGCTTTAGATTTGACCTGTCGGTCATTCGCAGGATCGTGGAGATTGGCTTTCCTCCCTTCATCGAAGGCATCGCAAGGAGTGTTGCTTTCTGGCTGCTTGCCATCTTCGTAGCAACCTATGGAACACTGATTGTTGCATCCTACGGCATATGTACACGCATTGTAGAGTTTGGGATCATTTTTGCTGTTGGGCTCGAAATGGGTTCATCGGCTATTATTGGCCAGAGCCTCGGTGCAGGCAAATCCGATAGAGCCGAATCCACAGCGAAGAAGTCAGCTCTTCTCGCACTGGGTGTTGCACTGGTGCTATCCGCTATTGAACTGGGCTTTGGGAAAGAGATTATGCAGGTCTTCGGTAAATCACCCGAGGTCAAAACCACTGGAGCCCGGGTGCTGGCATATTTCGCAATCAGCCAGCCCTTTGTGGCAGCTGCCATTGGGCTATCATCGGCCTTTTATGGTTCAGGCAACACGTGGCCTCCAACCATAAGTGGCTTGCTTACCTCCTGGGTCTTTCAAATACCTTTGACAGCTGTGCTCGTATACCTTGTTGAATATCCTCCAGAGGCGATGTGGATTGTTATGATAGCTGGCAATATAATCTATCTTGGTATTCTCATATATTGGTTCAGACGGGGAAGGTGGAAACTTCGGAAGGTCTGACGGCGAGGTGAGCAGGGGTGACATCTGAAAGATTTGATTTCGACGTTGTTGGTATGGGTCTTAATGCAGTCGATCACATATGTGTTGTCCCTCGGTTTCCTCAGTATGAGGAGAAGCTACGCATGCAGGATTTCAGACGCACCGTTGGTGGACAGGTTGCCAGTGCTCTTGTCGCGTGTCGCCGATGGGGACTGAGGGTGAAGTACATTGGTAAGATTGGTGATGACGAGATGGGCGAGTTCTCATATCGAAGTCTTGAAGCCGAAGGATTGGATCTCGAACACGTAAAGCAAGTAAAAGGGGCTCAGAATCAGTTTGCATTCATCCTGGTCGATGCGACGAATGGCGAACGCACAATCATATGGAAGCGAGATGAGCGGCTTGCCATCAAGGCGGAGGAAGTACCATTGGATGCCATAGCCTCAGGAAGGTTCCTGCTACTTGACGGTCATGATGCCCAGGCTGCAGCAGTGGCGGCACGTGAAGCCAGGAAACATGGTGTCACAATTGTCCTGGATGCTGAAACTGTCAAGAATGGCACTGCAGAACTGGTATCGTCATCTCACTACGTTGTGTGCTCCCGTGAGTTTCCCCGGACTTTCACGGGTGAGGAGGATCTCGAGAAGGCAATGGGTGTCATCATAGCCAGGGGGCCAAGCTGTGTCTGTGTAACCCTGGGACGGGATGGTGCCATTTGCCTCTGGCAGGGTGACATCCTCAGGGTAAAAGGCTTCAAGGTCAAGTGTGTTGACTCAACGGGCGCTGGTGATGTTTTCCACGGTGGCTTCATCTACGGGCTTTCAAGGGGATGGCACATTGGAAAAGTACTGGATTTCGCAAATGCAGCCGCGGCACTCAACTGTACCAGGATTGGTGCCAGGGGCGGTATAGCTAAGGTTGATGAAATCGTTGATATGATTGAGAAGGGCCAACGGTGGTGATAGGTCAGTGGGGGGATTCGAAAAATGAGATTGATGAGAAGCCATCAGCTACCGTTTACCATATGTTGCCTTGATGAGTCCCCAGGTTTTGCTCTCGAGGTTGGTGGAGCACGCAAATTCTTCGAGGGTTACCTTGCCTATCAGCACACCATCAGCGTTCACCGGGTACCATCTCAGAAGCATGCGATTCGAGGTTGAGTGAATCGCGAAGCCGGCGAGACTCGAACCTGGGAGCAATGGGTTATTGTGAGTTGTGAAGATTACACCAGTGCCTGGGGATGTGAGCCCTGGATGGTTATCGGCTGTCCAACCGTCGGGGCATGCCACGGGCTCGAGGCAAGCGCCGCTGGCGGGCTCGATTTCTATCGCATAGATGGCTTGCCAGGCTTCATCTGTAGCTTCAACATCGAATGTGAAAATAGCGCCGCTGTAGTCGGAACTGCAAACCACGTTGACGATGCGGGCTGCAGCCGATGGGAAGACCTGTTCGTCTGTTCGGGTTAGAGGGATCCCTTTACCGTCCTCGGGAAGAGGGTTTGACAAACACTGCTGTACGGTTACTATTAACAGACAGGCGTATGTCAAGATGCTCAGTCTGTTCGGTCTCATCGGTAGCGTCACTACAGGTCAACGATTGCAGCAACCCTGGGAAGCCCGCCTGGTCCTCCCTGACGCATATCGGCAGGAATCAGGGTTGGGTTTACAGCTGCCAGCGATAGAGACTATACCCAATATTTGATGGAGCGTCTACGGGGAGAATGCCTTTTTGGGGTAGATGATATGGCTATCGGAGGGAGGATCGGAGCAAAGGATTTCGATCTGGATGCTTCCATGACATGCGGTCAGGTCTTCGGTTGGCACAACGTCGACGGTACCTACTTCGGGATAATCGATTCAACTGCAGTTGCTCTCAGGCAACTCGGCAACCATGTGATTTACCGCAGCACGAAGCATATTCCGCCGAACCGCATAAGGGCATACCTTGGGCTCGATGAAGATCTTGATAGCATCTTGGAAGAGATCACAGTTGATAACTTCATGAGGGAGGTCACTCGCAGGGTCAGGCCCTTAAGATTGCTCAAGCAGGATCCCTGGCCATGTCTCTGCGCTTATATCATATCAGCCAACAATCGTATTGATCGTATTGATGCGATCTATAAGAGGATCGCCTCCAGATACGGTGAGCTGAGAAAGGAGGGTCATTACAAGATCTATACGTTGCCACAGCCCCATCAGCTTGCCAGATGCCGTGAGGCTGATCTCCGTGCGTGTGGGCTTGGCTTCCGCGCACCATATGTCCTCGAGGCAGCCAGGAGGGTAAGCGATGGAAGCATTGATCTCAACCTCCTGCGTGCTATGTCCTATGATGATGCAAGGCAAGCTCTAAAGACAATT
>JALGWB010000054.1 GCA_025774405.1 bacterium | reverse complement strand
CCCCCCAGTTGAGTGCTTATCAACCTTGTACTTCTCTATACTCGCCAGAGACAGACGTTCGCCGGAATCTATCATGGATGCAGTAAGATCACGGGTTTCTCGCAGTGTCATGCCCCGGAAGTAGATGGCCATGAGCAGGGCAGCAATCTGGTAGTCAGGAATGGACCCATCAACGGAACCCTGCACAAACCAGGAGATCTCGTCAGACGTAAGGCTCCTGCCGGCCTGTTTCCTGGCGATTATCTCAACGGCTGAGTAGCTCTTAGCCACGCTTCCCTATCCTGAGACTATCTTGACGCTAGCACTGGCGCCTATGCGGCTTGCTCCCGCCTCGACCATCCTGGCAGCAGTCTCAGCGTCTCGAATACCCCCTGAAGCCTTGACCCCCAACTTCTCTCCAACCACGCTGCGCATCAGTTTTACATCCTCAACAGTAGCACCGCCTGCACCGAAACCGGTCGAGGTCTTAACAAAATCCATGCCAGCTGCCTTGGCGATCTCACATGCCCTTATTTTCTCTTCGTCAGTCAGGAGGGCCGTTTCAAGAATCACCTTGGTTATTATGCGCGAACCGCAAGTCTCCTTGACAAGGCGCATGTCCTCTTCAACGAGCTTATAATCGCAGGACTTAAGAGCGCCGATGTTCATCACCATGTCGATTTCAGTGGCACCATCGAGGATTGCCCTTCTGGCCTCGTAGGCTTTCACTTCCTTCTTGCTGGCACCAAGGGGAAAGCCAACGACCGAGCAGACCTTGACGGACGACCGCTCAAGCAAGGAGGCTGCAAGCCTGACATTGCATGGGTTGACGCAAACACTTGCAAAGCCAAATTGCTTTGCCTCCTGACACAGCTGTTCGATATCCGCCCTGGTGGCATCAGGCTTAAGGAGAGTGTGATCGATGAGGGTGGCGATATCTTTGCCAATGGATCTTACGCCAGGGGTTGAGCTTATGCGCGTTGCACCAGCGTCACGGATGTTTGCAACAGCAGATGGTGCTTTCTCAACGCACTGTCCGCACTGAATACAGATGGTGCACTCGGTCGTGCCTGATGATGTTTGCTCGCCCAGCTTACGCACGACTTCCCTCACAACTTGCTCAACGATTGCATCAAACTCCTGCATCGAGACCCTCTTTCTCAATACGCTCTATCTTCTCAATTCGACGCTTGTGCCTGCCCCCCTCGAATGGCGTCTCAAGCCATAACTTCACCATCCGTCTTGCGAGTCCGCGGTTAACGAAGTCCGCGCCGAGTGAGAGCACATTGGCGTCGTTATGGAGACGGCTCGAACGCGCTGAATCAACATCATAACATGTCGCAGCCCTTATCCCCTTGACTTTATTGGCTGCGATTGCTGAACCCACACCCACAGCATCGATCACGATCCCAAAGTCACAAATCTTGCGAGCCACCTTTTGGGCAACGCTGAGGGCTATATCTGGATAATCGCCTGTTTGACCCTCGGCAATACCACAGTCAACAACAAGGTGACCAAGCTCGCCCAGGTACTCAACCAGGCTCTTTTTCAGAGTAACGCCTCGATGATCAGAGCCTATGGCAACCTTATGCTGCATTCTCGACCCCGTTGGGAGACGCTCGTCCGGGATGCGAGCCGTCTGGAAATGGACTTTCTCACCTTCGGTCTCAAAGGTCTTTTCCACGATCCTTGCAATCCGCCTTGCGAAGAGCTCGTTGCCCTCAGTCATCTCAGCTTGAACGGCTTTGGAAGAAGCTCGTCCAGAGTGAAGGTTTCATAGCCGCTGTTACGTCCAACAAGCACTCGCTGTATCCCAAACTCATTCATCACCTGGAGACATGCGCCACAGGGAAGTGGCTCAGGAATGTCGTCCGATACAATGGCAATGGCTTCAAGCTTCCTTTCCCCATTCGCGATGGCTGAAAAGATGGCAATTCTTTCAGCACAAACCGTCAAACCATATGAAGCATTCTCCACATTGCAACCAGTATAGATCTTGCCAGAGTCTGCTTTGACAGCTGCACCGACCTTAAGCAAAGAATAAGGAGCATAAGATTTCTCAAGAGCCTCCCTTGCTTTGGAGACCAAGCTATCATCGGCAGCAGTCATTTGGTGATCCTCGTGATAGAGCTATGAGCCTGATTTCGGGTGCCTGGTCAAGAGCGCTTCGGCTCGACATCAAGTCTCTTCATCAGGCTCGACTTCTTCCTCCTCTTTCTTGACAAGCTCAAGCTTCCCGTACTTGAGAAGGATTTTCTTCTGACCGAGCTTCTCGAAGGAAACAACAACGACTGTCTCATCCTTCAATGGATAGACATCGATAACATCACCTTCACCGAACTTGGGATGTTTGACTCTGTCACCTATGCTGAAGTCATATTTACCAAGCACCATGATGTCACCCACCTTTAGCTGAGTGGAATACGCTCCTTCGGCAAACGTTCACCAACAAGTGTAACAATACCTGTGACACGCCCATTCTCGATATAGACACGCGGAACACGCTTGCCTATGC
This sequence comes from bacterium, assembly GCA_025774405.1. Classification (GTDB taxonomy): domain Bacteria; phylum Arandabacterota; class Arandabacteria; order Arandabacterales; family Arandabacteraceae; genus JALGWB01. Next base: position 7,531 of record JALGWB010000054.1, on the reverse strand, counting down.
CACATGTTACCTCATAAGCGATTGTGTCACACCATTTGGCAACTTCGTATATACCGATCTCGGCATCGCCCTGCCGACCGAAAATGACAACCTCATCGCCGACAGCAACATCTGGTATGTCGGTCACGTCTATGAGGGTAACATCCATGGTCACCATGCCAACTATGGGTGCACGCCTGCCACGCACAAGAAGGTAACCCTTGTTGGAAAGTGCTCTTGAAAGACCGTGACCATAGCCAGCCGCAACTGCTGCTACGATAGCATCATGTCCAAAACGATATGTTCTGCCATAGCTCACGCTTCTACCCTTCTCGACACGTTTCACATTGACAATTCGTGACTTGAAACTCATGACAGGTCTAAGCCCGATCCCGTTAAAATCCGGCTGCGGAAACATGCCGTAGATCATTCCTCCAGGGCGAACAAGGTTGAAGTGACTATCAGGATACTGGGTTATTGCTGCACTGTTGGCAGCATGCCTGAGCGGAAGATTGAGTCCACGGGCAGAAAGTTGATCAATCAGATTGCGGAATCTTTCGACCTGGGCTGTGGTAAACTCGGGATCCTCAAGGTAGGTGGTAGGAAAGTGGGTATAGATGCCTTCGATCATGATGCCGCCCAGCTGTGAGAGATTATCGATGAATTCCAGTGCCTCGTCCTCATTGACCCCGGCTCTAGCCATGCCCGTATCGATCTCAACATGCACCTTCACAGGTTGCTTTGCTGAGGTGCTGAAGGAAAGGGCACGGGCGAACCTTAGATCAGAAACCGTAGGCGTTAGATCCCATTCAATTATCTCGTCAATCTCGCTGATCAGTGATGGGCTGAGGATGAGTATTGGGACTTCAATACCTGAACACCTGAGCTCGATGCCCTCATGAAGCGTTGCAACCCCAAGCATATCAATGCTTTCAGAAACAGCCGCTCGGGCAACCCTCGGTGCTCCATGCCCATAGGCATCCGCCTTTATGGTCAGCAAGATCTTTACGTCTTGACCAACGAGAGAACGAGTCTTGCGAACATTGTGTTTAAGGGCATCGATATCTATTTCCGACCAGGCAGCGAATTCCATCCCTGCTCCTCCAGAATCACACAAACCGATAACACATACGTTAGACGATTGCAAGCTGCTTCTGCCGTCGGGCCAAGAAACATGCCTTCGCAAATCTCTGGCTCAAGCTGGTCGCCTTGATGTAGAATAGAGCAGGGGGAAAGCATGAGCAGTGCATTTGACCGATTGAAGGAATTGATTGCGCATCTGCGAAGTCCGCAAGGCTGTCCCTGGGACAGGGAGCAGACCCTCAAGACTCTTGAGCCCCACATACTTGAGGAAGCCCATGAGGTCTGTGAAGCGATACGCTCAGGCGATAGAGATCGGCTACGTGAGGAGCTTGGTGATCTCCTGTTCCTCCTGATGTTCGCAGCAAAAATCGCTGAAGAAGACAATCTCTTTGATCTCGATGATGTTCTTGACGGTTCCTTTGTCAAGATGAAGCAAAGACATCCCCACGTTTTCGGCGAAAAACAAGCGACAGAGGCTCACGAAGTACTTGACGCCTGGGAGAAGAACAAGCATCGAGAGCTCAGTGCCCAGGGCAAGTCGGTCATGTCAGGGGTGCCGAGATCGCTACCCAGCCTTGTCAAGGCACAACGCATACAGCAGAGGGCTGCGAGCCTGGGCTTTGACTGGGAGACTGCGGAGGGCGTTTTCACGAAGCTCAAAGAGGAAATAGGTGAATTCGAGGAGGCATGGAAGAGCAATCGGCTAAAAGACGTCGAGGATGAACTTGGTGACATACTTTTCTCTCTTGTGAATCTAGCTCGCTTCCTCGGGATAAGAGCTGAGAATGCACTTCAAAGGACGATTGAGAAGTTTCTCGATCGCTTTAGCAAGGTTGAAGCTGAAATAGTAAAGAGAGGCAGAATGACGCTTGAGGAGATGGATGCCATCTGGAACCAAACAAAGAAGAAACAATAGCCCTGCCACTCCAGCCGGGAATGATTTGTCAGCAAGCTTCAGGAAGGCTCAGTAGCGCCCCGCCAGGTAGTCCTCGATTATTTGTCTGTGGTCGAAAACAATATCCTCCGGGAGCTCGTCCGGGCGAAAGCCGTGCGCCTCGGCCGCATCATCACCGCCAGCCGGCAGACCAGTCGCCGAAGCTACAAACACAACTGAGACCATGTGCCCTCTTGGATCTCGTTTCGGATCGGAATAGGTGTGAAACTGCCGCTCGAGTTCAACCTTGAGTCCGGTCTCCTCAAATGCTTCACGAATTGCAGCCTCCTCGACTGTCTCGCCATAGTCAACAAAGCCACCGGGTAGTGCCCAGCCATGGGGTGGATTCTTGCGACGCACAAGCACGATTCTATGGTCTTCGCCGAGATCTATGATGATGTCAACGGTGAGCAGCGGGTTGCGCCGCCGCCATTGATGCCCGCACCGGGGACAAACCTCACGCTCAAATTTGGGGTCGGAGCCAAAAATGTGCATCTTGCATCCTCCTTGGGGTCGGAGCCAAAAACGTGCACACTCGGGTGCGGGGCAAGCCTACGACCCTGCACACAAGTGGCTCATCACAGCAAACATACTACTGAAGACTTGTTTAAGGCAAGCTTGAGGGCTGCCGGCGGGGTAGCTACTAAAAGCCCCCAGCATTTTTCATGCCAGGGGCCGTAAGATGCACATTTTTGGCTCCGACCCCAACTAGAAGCGGGCGGTGACGGAGATGCGATGGCTGTTGCCTAGCACATCCTCGTCAGGCTCGGTAATGTAACTATAGTCAAACTGGACATAGGGCACACGGATACCAAGGCCGGTTGTAAAGGCCTGGTCTTCAACGCTGTTAAAGCCCATACGGAAAAATGTATAATAGCCAGGATGGACTTCCATTCCGTACTCAGCGCCAAGATGGATCACGAAGTCATCGATGTCCTGAACCTTATCAACGTCGAGCCCCACGACCAGGGCATCATCGAGTGCACGGACAGCAGTACCGAAGCGCCAGTCTATAGGTACATCCACATCCCCATACTGTGACCCCACGTCCCTTATCATGATGCCTGCTGTCACATTGTCGGTCACGTTGAACATACCGCCGAGATCCAATCCGAAGCCTGTCTCAGTCGTCCCCATCACATCCTCATGCAGGATCTTAGCACTCGCGCCAAGCATCAGGCTTCCGACTTCCATACCGTATGAGAACATGATTGCATTGTCGCCAAAGTCCTCAGTGCCGAGCAAGTTGCCACTTGCATCCCTCTTTGGCATATCAGCCATTCCTGCATTAAGCCATGATACACCAAGCCCACCCATTCCAAGCCATTGGGTATAGGCAAAGTAGTTGAGCTGCCTATCCACAGCCATGTTGGCTGCATACATGAATGTAGCCTCGATGTTCTCGATCTTGACCAGACCTGCAGGATTCCAGTAGGCTGCGGTAGCATCATCAGCTATTGCTGTGAATGCTCCTCCCATTGCAAGGGCTCTAGCGCCCACGCCCATTCTCAGGAATGGCGCAGCATGAGGATCCGCTCCAAAGCCAACAGCAGCATACGAAAGCATCCCGACCGTGACAGCAACTACGACTAGGAACCTTGCCTTTGACATCTCCCTTAACCTCCTCGTTGGGGAATGTTTGCTCATTAGCCCGAAAGAAGGGAGGGGCATAAGCCCCTCCCCCTTCTATTAGTCATTACCTCCGTTATAGACACCGATCTTGAGGTTTCTTGTCACAGTCTTCGAGCCATCGTCAACCTTGACGAACCCAATGTAAGCACCGGAAGCAACGGTCTTACCGGACTCATCAACTCCGTACCACTTCTCGGTGTAGGTGCCAGCACTACGATAGCCATCAAATACGGTCTTGACCTTCTCACCAGCGAAGTCATAGATGGCGATCGTGACATCGGCACTCTTGGTCAAGGTGTACTCGATCCTGGCGTACTCACCGTTGTACGGATCGAACGGGTTAGGATAGCTCTTGACGTCCACAAGGCCAACAACTTCGGTACCCTCCTCAACCTCGAGGACTGTGAAGTTACCAACCGCATCGGTAGCCGTAACGTCTATGTCAATGGCACCCTCACCAACGTCAATTCTGAGGATTCCACTGCTCGAGCTAGTAGCCGTCCAGTCGGGATCTTCTATCGGCTCGCCGTTAAGCATGAATCCATCCACGTCTATACCGGATCCGGTATCGGTAACCTCGATCTCAATCGGTCTTTCACCTTCAGCACTCACGACCTTCATGCTAGGCGGTACGGCGTCGACCGTGTACCTGCGCCAGACCGGGTTAGCATGGTTGCCAGCGCAATCTGCGACACCGTCCTCAGGCAGATAACCTCTGCACTGCTGATCATCGTCGTCGCAGAAGTAGTTGTAGTAACTACTCGTGCGATCAGGATCAAGATTGATTGTGACATCACCATCGTAGAGGATGACATCTACAGCCATCTCATCCTTCAGGGTGAAGCCGTAAGTCATCTGATCGAAGGTTACTGTGACCGTGCGCTCATTCCAATCGAACTGCATGCTGCTCGGCGTTGCCGTTCCGAGATACTCTTTGTACTCGGTCTCGTAGCCGCTGTGCCTGACAGCATAGATGTCCATGAAGATGGTCTCTTCATCGACACCGCTTTCAAGATCATTGAGATCAAGGAAGAAGGTCGGGTTGGCTGCCACATAGGTACCTATGAAGTCAACAGCCGGTGGCGTCGCATCAACCACGAAGGTAAACTGCTCATGCTTGGGATCACCAGCATTGTTGACAGCGTAGATATCAAGCGTATAGGTACCAGCTGGCAGACCATAGCCGGACCAGCCACCGTCAGTCGTCGCCGAGCCGAGTAGCTCGTAGTCCTCATCGAGCTCAAGGCAGAGCATGTGACTTATGTCATCATAGTCACCACTCCAGCCATCCGACGCACCTCCGTTGTAGCCGTAGTAGATTATGAGGTTATCAAAAATCGGATCCTCTTCAGGACCGCTCAGGACGAGCTTGATCTCATCCTCATTGACACCATTCAGCAGATCCTCAATCACAGTGCAGATGGTCGGGAATGGACCAGTGTAGTCGCCGCAACGAGGAACGATGACCGGTGTCGTGATCCTGAACGTTGTGTAAGCCACAACTGAGAAGGTTCCTGTCGTCCGGGTCGTGAAGCTTATCGTATTGGCGTCAGTATCGACGTAAAACTCCTGGAGACCACTGGTTGACCAGTACCTTCCAGACTCATTCCAGAGAGCAACTCTCAGGTCTTCCTCGCTCACACCTTCAGGAAGCAGGTTCTCATCATAGGTCATCTCTACCGAAGCACGTGTACCATTCTGGAAGGTGTACTGGCTGCCACAGTTGTAGTTGAAGAATGTCACCATGACCGGATCACCAATCGGGGTGACAGGTTCAACTGTTGCATCCTCAGTCAGCTTCGGCACTTTCACAATGATCAACCCGTCGGTGCCAAATGAGACAGCCCCCTGAGGAATGTCGATCGAGAGCCCATCCTGACTGACCCAATCCTTGGAGCCTTCATCGTCAGTGACCTTGTAAACATTGAACTCACTGGTCACAGCACCGACTTCACCGTCCTCATTGTGGGTAGCAATGATAAGAGCGTGACCCCAAGGATCAAGATTGTACAGCGAGAAGTAGTCAACCCAGAGGGTTGGATCGTCAGCTCTTTCAAGGTCAAGCAGCCTCTCAACCGCAGGTTCATTGAAGTGGTCTTCAGGATCATCGTCAAACACCGCGATGATTGTCGGCTTATCCTGATCAACCGCCTTCACCTTGAGCTTCTCACAATCCTGGAGATTACCTTCTCTTGTGAGGCTCGTAATGAACTCGGTCGAAGCCATGGTAACCTCATCATCTGCGATGGTCACGAGCATTACCGCAGGATCATGATCGTAGAGATCAGCATACTCAGGATTCTGCGGATCATAGTTGTCGTCGTAGGCAACCGCTCTCACCCAGAAGTTCCCGCTCAGACCGCTGAAGTGCCACGGTACACCATAGACACCACCGGGGTAAGCCTCCTGTACCTCACCTATTGGTGTCCACGCTGCCGACTCGAATGAGCCAACGGCAGGTGCATACTCGAACCGTACCGTCACATACTCGAACTGACCATGGGTCTCAGCAACCGCCCAGACATAGCTGAACTCTGGGTCAACACCGGCAATGGTAGCCTTGGGAGCGATCTGATCGCTCACATAGATCCAAATGGAGTCACTGTAACCCCAGTTGCCGACATTGTCGATTCCAGCAAGCTTGATGTAGACCCACTGACCGACCAGGAAGCTCACATCCCAATCAATCGAGTACTCTGGACCGGCACCGACAATCATCTCACCGAGGTTGTGCCAGGTATCACCATAGTCAGTCGAGTACTGGAACTGAGCGGCATAGAGCCCGCTGTGGAACTCCTGGTTGGCGAAGCTGCAATCAACATTAGGACCACCATCTTCAGCGGTGGCGTTAATCGTGATGACACCCCAGAAGTTGGAACCGCCAGGTGTCTCATCATCGTTGATCTTGGTTATTGCAGCATACGGATCACACTGATCAATATAGACCGTCATCTGGTAGATCACGCTGTTACCTGCTCTGTCCTGAGCCTCAATAATCAGGTCATACCAGCCAGAAGGCCGGTTGGTGAACGACGTCCCAGACCACCTGTAGGCAAACGGTGCGTCGTAGTCGGTGGCAAGGTAAGTAGCATCGTCGATTATGTCTTCAACCAGCTTGTAGTAGAACTTGACCCAGGCAAGGCCACCAGCATCGGTCACGCTTGCCGTCAGTTCAACAAAGCTTCCACCAATCCAGGTGGAAGGCTCCTCAGGTAACACTGCCTCGGTCGTGTACTTGGGATCCACATCGAAGTCATCCACAACCGGCGCAGTATTATCAACCGTGACAGTTATGACCTGCGGATTGGGATCCTCAGCAAGGTTGGCATCTCTTGCCACCGCTCTGAGTTCATAGACACCGTCAGCAAGCAGATCTGTCTTCCAGACAATGTCGTCACCGTTGTCATCGGTATCCCATGGATCACCGTCGTGTGCTCTTGTTGTTGCAATTGTTATCCAATCCGCCTTCGAGCCGACGGCTCTATATTGATACGTTACATCATAAACTTCATCGTCATTCATTGCATCCGCTTCAAGGTCAACCCAGCCTCTCACATAGGAATCAGGTGCAGGATTGGTGATGAAGACCGTAGCTGCTTCCTGATCGAGCAGGACCACATCCACTGTGTACTCCGACACATTGCCGAGCTTATCATACAGCCGTGCGATGAGCTCGACGCTTGCATAACCGTGCTGGAGAGCGCCGGCCATCAGGTAATCACAGATGCCACCGCTTGATGGGAAGGCGACCTCATAATTGTCAGTCGAGTCACTGCTCGTAGCAACAAGCACCTCACCATCGTTGACGACGTCCTCACCAGCAAGATAGTACTCAACGCGGTCTACATCGCAATTGGATGCTGTCCAGACCGAAGCTGTGATCGTTGTGTCGCACCTGACATA
>JALGWB010000053.1 GCA_025774405.1 bacterium | reverse complement strand
CCTCGGGAGGCCTTGAAACCCGCGCTGGAGAGGAGTGCCAGTGCAATTGTACTTGTTCATAACCACCCAACAGGGTGTGTTGAACCAAGCCGCGAGGATATCCTCCTTACCAAACGTTTTGCTAAATGTTGCGAGATCATCGGCATCGATATGCTTGATCATATTATCATAGGCTTCCGAGGATTTAAGAGTCTCAAGGAAGCAGGCTATCTGTAGGAGGTAACTTTGCCGCTGGATCTATTTTCAAATGATATTGCCATCGATTTGGGAACAGCCAATACGCTCATCTGTGTGAAAGGCAAGGGCATTGTCCTTGATGAGCCATCTGTTGTTGCTGTTGAGAAGTCGAGCCGTAAGGTGATAGCCGTTGGGCGCAAGGCCAAGGAGATGCTTGGCAAAACGCCTGAGGGGATAGAGGCAATTCGCCCCTTAAAGGATGGGGTTATTGCGGATTTCGAAGTCACTGAGATTATGCTCAGGGAGTTCATCAAACGTGTCCAGGGTGATCGATTCCTTTCAAAGCTTGTACGCCCAAGGGTAATAATCTCTGTTCCTTCAGGCATAACCGAGGTCGAGAAGCGAGCTGTTAGAGATTCAGCAGAACATGCTGGGGCTCGGGAAGTCTTCTTGATAGCTGAACCAATTGCGGCTGCCATTGGTGTTGGCTTGCCGATTGATAAGCCTGCGGGCAACATGGTGATTGACATTGGTGGTGGGACTACCGAGATAGGTGTTATTGCTTTGAATGGCATAGTTGCGATCTCATCGATTAGAACAGCAGGCGATGAGATGGATGAGGCCATTGTGAGGCAGGTAAAGCAAGGGGGTACGATAATAGGTCACCAAACTGCCGAGAGGATCAAGATTGAGGTCGGCTTTGTCGACGAGGATTCGGAAGAGAAAATGGAGATAAGAGGAATCGACCTGGTCAATGGCGTGCCCAAGGTGGATGAGATCAAGAAGGGCGACATCTATAAGGCGCTTAAAGGTGCAGTCGAAGAGATTAAGAACGCACTCAAGTTGTCACTTGAAAAGACACCCCCCGAACTTGCAGCAGACATCGTTGATAAAGGTATTTTGATGACAGGAGGTGGCTCACTGCTGCGTGGCTTGGACAAGTACCTCAGCGATCAAACCAAACTGCCCATCTACGTGGTTGATGATCCGCTGAAGTCTGTGGTGCTCGGTGCGTACAAGGCACTTGAGGATCCCGAGAAGTATGAGAATGTGCTAATGAAGTCGAGAAGGATATGGTAGTAGATGAAATCAGCTGTAGGTGGGATAGCCTTCGGGGAATTTCTGATACTGGTGATCCTCATCGGGCTTTCGATAGCCATAATGGTGCTTGAGCGCCATGATCCCGATCACTCCCCACTTGTATACATCGCTACTCCGCTGAGACCTCTTAAAAATCTGGCTGGAGCCATAACCAGGGTACGATATCTCGAATCGGAGAACAGTATTCTGAGAGGCAGATTGACAGAGCTCAGGTATGAGAATGCCATGTTGCGTGAAAGACTTCAACGCAGTGGGCAGGCCGAGAAGCTCTTTGAGTTTGCTCAGGACTATCCCGAAACACTTGTCTTTGCAAGGGTGATGACCTATCTGGAACGTAGAGATGGTGGGGGCATAATTATCGATAAGGGTACAGGTGAAGGCATAACAACCAATATGGTCGTTATAACGTCTCAGGGGCTTGTTGGAATCGTAACCAGGGTAGGGTACAGGGCTTCTCAGGTGAAGCTCATTGATGAGCCTGGCTATCGTGTGAGTGCCATGGTCAGGCGTAGCCGTTCAACCGGGATCATGAGTGCCACTGCTGATGGTAGGATTCTGATGGAGTGGGTGGCTCCAGACGCCCCTGTATCAGACGGAGATACGATTGTAACTTCAGGCATGGGGTTGGTTGCTCCCTACGGCATTCCAATCGGTGTTGTAGCCGGTATCGAATTGGAGCCACAGAAGTTCTCCCAGATCCTGGAAATCAGACCCTGTCAGGACCCGAGACACCTGGAGCAGGTGGCAGTCATCCTGAGGAGCCCACCGGATTTCACGAGGATGCTTGGAAAGGATAAGCAATAGGAAATATCTGATGAGGAGATCTCCGTTTTTGCTATTCATCCTGGTTGTGCTTGCACTTGACCTGTTGCTCTTCAGCAAAATCGTAATCTTTGGTCTGAGCCCTGATGCAACCGTCATCATCGTTGTCTATGCCGCGCTGCGCTTTGGATGCATCACAGGCATGTTCATCGGTTTTGTTGTTGGCGTTGGTCAGGTCGCTATGATGACAACTGCATCCGGGGCCCTGCCGCTCGCTTCAACCCTTGTTGGATATCTTGTAGGGAAGTTCGGTACAAAGGTAGCCTATGAAAGTGCATTGGTTCAGGTCGTAATCATATTTCTGAGCGTCCTGATCCTTGATAGCATCAACCTTGTCTGGCTTGAGCCCAAGCATTTTGTCTTTGACATGTTGCGGTTCTCGCTTGGAACTGCAGCATATACCGCAGTTGTTGGTGCCGCTCTTGCTGGCGTGGTTTCACATCTTACAGAAAGGCTTGTGTAGCGTTGGTTGGTGACGACAGTGCTGCTTTGATCTTAAGATTGAAGATCACAGGATTTGTGACCGCTGGGCTTGTTGCAGTACTGGCAGGTGCACTGTTCGATCTCCAGGTTATCAAACATGGCGAATATCGTGAGATCTCAGAGAACTACTACATAATCCCAGCTGAGATCAAGGCACCGAGGGGTGATATAGTCGATCGAAACGGTGACCTCGTTGCTGGCTCAAGGCAAGCCTTCTCTATCTGTGGCATACCTCGCAGGCTGCTTCGGAATTCCAAGGAGATAGAGATCCTGAGCAACATCCTTGGAATGAGTGCTGATGAAATCAAAGAGCGGCTCAAGCGCACGTCACAGAGCTATAGACCCACCGTCATTGCAAGAGATGTTGATTTCAGAACAATCAGTATGGTTGAGGAGATGTTCAGTGTGCTCACCGATGTCATCGTTATCTCGGAGCCGGTTCGTCGGTATCCGTTGGCAGAGGTACTAAGCCACGTTGTCGGTTACGTAGGTGAAGTCACCGAGGCGGATATTGAGAAGCATGATGGCTATGGCGTGGGAGATCTCATTGGTAAGGTCGGCATTGAGCGAGATTGCGAGACCGATCTTCGTGGATCCGATGGTCTGAGATACCTCAAGTTTACCCCTGGTGGCTCAAGCCCTGTCGATTTCAAGGGCAAGGACTCGAAGGCGCCCAGGAAAGGCAAGACGGTTCATCTAACGATAGACAACCGGCTTCAGCGTTTTGCAGCTGAGCTGCTCGCTGGGAGGCGTGGTGCCATCACAGCGTTGGATCCGAGTACGGGTGAAGTGCTTGCCCTCGTGAGCACTCCTGGCTTCGATCCCAACCTTTTTGCAACAGGTATATCAGGCAAGGATTGGCAACGTATCCTCGAAGCTGACGGCAATCCACTGCTGAACCGCGCGATACAGAGCAAATACCCACCGGGTTCGGTTTTCAAGATTGTCACTGCAGCGATAGGTCTTGAGGAGGGCAAGCTCTCTGCGAAGACCCGGTTTCAACCGTGCTATGGTGGCTATCGCTTTGGTAACAGACTGTTTGCGTGCTGGAAACCCCAGGGACATGGTTCAGTTGATCTCGTCGGTGCGATTGCTGTCTCATGCGATGTCTATTTCTATCAACTTGCTGAGCGACTCGATCTTGAAACGTTCAATCGGTACGCAACCATATGGCATCTGAATGATCTCGCAGGCATAGATCTTCCAGGTGAGGTCAAAGGATTTGTGCCGCGGCCTTCCGATTATGACAGCCTCTACGGGCAAGGCGGTTGGACGAAGGGTGTACAGCTTAACCTCGGGATTGGGCAAGGTGAGCTTTTGCTAACCCCGATTGAGATTGCCACATTCGTATGTGCTATTGCCAATGGAGGATATTACTATACGCCCCACTGCGTAAGGCAGATAGGAGATGGGTCAAGGTCGAGAATGAAGACTGGAAAGCGTGTAGATCTACCGATCTCTCAATCTACAGTAGATGTCGTAAGAGAGGGAATGCTCGAGGTTGTTGAAAGCGAACGCGGTACTGGGCGGTCTGCACGAATTGAGGGAGTGAAGGTAGCTGGTAAGACTGGCACTGCAGAGAATCCCCATGGCAAAGATCATGCCTCGTTTGTTTGTTTTGCTTCTGATGGCGATCGCAGGCTTGTCCTTTACATTATAGTTGAAAATGCCGGTCATGGCGGTGAGATAGCAGCACCGATTGCCGGGAAACTTCTTGCACGTTACTTCAGGGATGAGAAGGCAGCAGAGGTAGCGATAAGGTGAGAAACCTTGAGAAGACAGCCGTAGCAGCTCTGATCATAGTCTCGCTCATTGGAGTGATTGCCATATACAGCAGCACCAAGGACAGAGCCGGCCTATCCTATGCACTGAAGCAGGGATTATGGATTGGACTGGGCTTCTCCCTCATGTTACTTGTAAGAAGGATGCGGACGAGGACCCTTGCTGCCATCTCATTTCCAACCTACATTTTATCGCTGGCTCTATTGATGCTCGTGTTACTCATTGGGACCGGTCCACATGGAACCAAAAGATGGTTTGATCTGGGATTTCTGAGATTTCAGCCTTCAGAGCTTGCCAAGCTGAGCCTTGTGCTGATGCTTGCTCACTATCTCTCACACCAGCGTTCTTTCTCACTGGCTACAATTCTCAAAGTCTATTTGGTTGTTCTCATTCCTGCCCTTCTGGTGCTGTACGAGCCAGATCTGGGAACAGCTATTGTGCTCGGTATCATCCCGTTTCCCATGCTCTATATCGCAGGTCTTGATTGGTTACACGTTGTCTTTCTGGCCAGTCCATTCATTGCGCTTGCCTGTTCCTCTGGACCCATTCCATGGATCATCTTTGCCAGTCTGCTGATTGCGTTGGTAGTGTTCGGGCGATTCAGGGTCTGGCTGGTGTCTTTTGTTCTGGCGATCAACGTCGGCATCTATGCGGTGACGCCGATCATTTGGCAGAGTCTTGCAGATTATCAGCGCAATCGTCTACATGCATTTGTCAAACCCGGCGAGTATAGGTTCGGGGCGGCCTTTCAAACGCTACAATCTAAGATCGCAATTGGGTCTGGCGGTGTCACAGGCAAGGGGCTGTTTAAGGGTACACAGAAGGCTTTGGGACTTGTTCCTGAGCAGCATACGGATTTCGTATTTTCAGTCATAGGTGAGGAACTTGGACTCCTCGGCTGTCTTGCTGTGCTGGTGCTGCTGGCTCTATTGCTTAACAGACTGTTGGTGCTAGCATCTAAACTAAGGAGCAGATTCTCGATTTACTTCTGCTATGGACTTACTTTGCTTATCTTGATACAGGTTTTTATCAATGTTGGCATGACGCTTGGGATAGCACCGGTTACGGGCCTTCCATTGCCGTTCGTCAGTTATGGTGGATCCCACATGCTCATGCTCTGGATAGGTTGCGGGATAGTCTTCGCCGCCTATCGCAGGAAGCTCGAATATTAGGAGGGTGGAATGCACAGGACACTCTTCGACGTTGGTCCATTCAGTATCCATCTGTATGGAGTCATGCTGGCAATCGCCTTCTGGTTGGGGATAGAGCTCTCATGTCGTCTCGCCAGGAGGCGAAGAATCGACCCAACCAAGATAATCGACCTGGGAATTGTTGTTCTTATCTCATCTGTTGTTGGGTCACGACTGCTTTTTGTTGCCACCCACCTGTCAGATTATAGTAATGATGCGCTTGGCGTATTCAGGATTTGGGAAGGTGGTTTGAGTTTCTATGGCGGGCTTGCTGCTGCCGTCTTATTTGGAATAGGTTATATAGTCAGAGAGAAGTTGCCGGTTAGCGAGGTTACTGACATTGTTACGCCCCAGATCGCACTTGGGATATCGTTGGCGCGCATCGGATGCTTCTTGAATGGCTGTTGTTTCGGCAAGGAATGCAATCTTCCCTGGGCAGTACATTTCCCGCCTGACTCACAAGCAGGATGGACGATGGGACACGCAGGAATCCATCCAACCCAGCTCTATGCAGTGGCTGCTAACTTTGGTATCTTCATCTTCTTAAGATATCTCCTTAAGAGGAAGTTACCATCGGGCAGCATCTTTTATTCGTTCCTTATGCTATACGGTATCTGGCGCTTCAGTATTGACTTCCTGCGATACTATGAGCCTAACATGTACATTGCTCAACTTGGTGGTGCGATCACCTGGACTCAGGTGGCAAGCCTTGGGATTTCAGCAGTTGGATTGATAAAACTGTTTGGGCTAAGATCAAGAAACCGTCATGCAACGTAGGATCCGAAAGGTGCCGATAGTATCTTTCCTCAAAGCGGCATGTTCACTTTTCTTACCGCCGCTATGCCTGGGCTGCGAAAAGCATCTTGAGATGGATGAGAAGTGGGTCTGCAAGACCTGCTTCCTCGAGCTTGTCGGCAATTCCACAGTTGCGATAAGGCTCTTTAGAGCCAGCGGACAGGACCTTCAAGTGCGCTACGTGACAGAATATACACCGCTGGTCGCAAGACTTATAACGTCGTTTAAGTACTGCGATAGACCGGGACTCGTGGAGCTCCTATCGCTGTTGCTCTTCTCAAGGCTGAAGGGCTTTCTTACCGGGAACATGCTCCTGGCACCTGTGCCAATGCACGCAGCCAAACTGAGGGAGCGAGGTTATAATCAGAGTGAGCTGCTTTGCAGCAGAGTCTCAGGGCTCACTGGACTCGCTTTCCGGCCAGATGTCTTGATCAAGCGAGCTCAGACACCCTCCCAGGTAAAGCTTGAACGACACCGAAGAGTACGAAATCTGCATGGCAAGTTGGAGGCCAACCCGCATGCTCCCATCGAAGGGAGGCATATAGTTATCATTGATGATGTTGTCACAACCGGTGCCACTTTGCAGGAGTGTGCTCGAGCACTTCTGGCACGTGGTGCCAGGAAGGTATCAGCATGCGTTGTTGCGTCATCGTTATAGTTGTGATGGTTGCCTCGGTAGGCGTGGCAAATGCCTTTCCAACCGAGCCGAGCACAAGCTGGATCTACCCATATTTTGAGGAGCTGAGGTTGAGGAGTGGCTCCGAGCGATTCTTTAGTGGCACAGGACCATACCGTAGAGATGAGATGGCCGCTTACATTGAGAGGATTAAGGCGCGTGGTGCTCGTAGTTACTGGCTCAAGCAAGCGCTAATGAGGGAGCTGAGATATGCTGTGGCTGCGGATTCTTCTGAGGACGGCGTGATTGCTGACCTGTTGCTTGGTTCATACATTCAAAGTGAAAAACCACTGGCGGCATCGGCAACCATGCGTCTCACACTGAGTTCGGGCGAAAGTCTGGCTTTGTGGAGTTTGTTTCGGGCGAGTCTCAACGGAGAGGCCATTCACAAGATCCAGACACGTCCATGGAAAGACAATGCCAGGGCTAGTATCGATGCAGGGGGCTTGAGCTTTGGACACGGAAGACTGTCGGTTTTCATAGGAAGGGATGAGCTAAGCTGGGGCATAGATCGAAGACGTGGATTGCTGTTTTCAGGCAGTGCTCCAGCATTTGATATGATCAGGATACGCTTTAAGGCCACAAGATTTCTATACACGATGTTTGGCTCTCGTATCAGGAAGGGAAGGGGTGAGACCTGGGATGAGAGCATTGAGCGCTATGTTTCGGGTCACAGATTGGAAATCGCACCAAGCCCATGGTTAAACTTTGGTATCTCTGAAGCTGTGCTTTATGGCGGCAAGAACCGATCGTTTGAGCCTGCCTATCTTAACCCTCTTACAATTCTGTATGCTGAGCAGTGGAACCTCAACGAAGACGACAACGTTCTGATTTCAGCTGATGTGGCCTACATCGTCGGTGGCCGATTTGAGACAAGGGCTGAGATAATGATAGATGATTTTCAGTATGATTTTGAAAGTGAGCCTGGCAAGTACGCCTTCGGGATTGGTATTACAGCAGTCAACCCGCTTAGCCGTGATGGATCGCTCTTGGGCTTTTCATATTTCCAAGTAAGGCCCTGCACCTACGGTCACAAGGTCGACTACAATCGATTCATTCAAGAAGCTGCCATGCTTGGCTACCCTGATGGCCCGGATACTGATAGATTCAATCTGTGGTGTTCATTCGCCATGGCTTCAGATTTCCTCTGGTCGCTGGATTTTTCTTTGCGGCGCAAGGGAATGGGTGTACTCACCGAAGCCGAGCAAGGTTGCCAGACTGGCTTTCTCGAGGGTGTTGTCGAGAGGCAAACTCGACTTGCAGCTAGGCTCGACTGGCATCCTTCAGATTTGCTCAAGCTTCAAGCTGACTTTGAATGGCACAAGACCACCAATCTGACCAACATTGAGGGTAAGTCAAATAGTGGAATTGAGGTCAATCTTTCATTAACGTCTAACATAAACAATTTTCTCAGGAAAGGTGCCTTGACAAGATGACAAGATTCACAATCATCTGTGGGTTGGTCCTGCTGCTTTTCAGATCTGTCTGTGCACTCGAAATGGACTATGAATGGCAGCTTGATGAGACGAGACTTCTTCAAGCTACAGGCAATTCCCTGATCGGCGATTCCCTCGACAGGCAAGCCACGGATAGGAACGTTACAGATTTTGTGCTTCTTCCTCGAGGCTACGCGGTCAATTCTTTCAGGATCTTGTCGGAGGATTGGCAGGTCGTGGGCGTTGTTGCCAATTCAAACACTTGCCTCATTGACTCCCTGGATATCAGACCGCAAGCGCCTGACTCCGTTGTTGATGTCAGCAGCGGCAGATGTATGGGATTCGATGTTGCCATGGTCAGCATCCATCCTTTTCAAATGCAGGGGGATACCTTAAGTCTCCTTCGGGGGCTCAGCCTCAAGCTTGTACTTGAGCTTTCCCATCAGGATCTTGAGGTGACGCGACGCAGCCAGATTGCGGATAGCCAGATTCGCAAGGTTCTTGACATGCTAACCCATGACCAACCTGTGAATGACTACCGGATCGAGTCATATGATTCCTATGTGACAACTAAACCCAGCCAGGAGGGAAGTGTTGTTGACTGTGTGATTATAACTGCTGATAGTCTTCGAGTTGAGTTTGAGCGGCTGGCTGCTTTCCACAATTCACTCGGCATAAGAACCGTTGTAAGAGACATCGATTGGATAATGGCAACCTATGGTGGGGTCGACCCATGTGCACGGGTAAGGGAATTCATAAGAGATGCCTACGAGAACTGGGGCACGATCTATGTGCTCCTTGGTGGAGATCCTGAGATAGTTCCAATAAGAGTACTCGATTATCCGGCGATGCGCAGTCTTATAGGCGTTAGCTCAATTGCTTCCGATGTGTACTACTCCAATCTTGATGGTACGTGGAATGCTGATGGTGATGATGTGATTGGTGAATTTGGACCTTTAGCTTCCGATTATCCAGACAGATTTCCTGACGTTTTCGTGGGACGGGCAGCAGTTGGATCACAGAGCGAAGCGCGGATCTTTGTGGACAAGACTATGCACTATATGCGTGGTGACAATCCAGGTATTTGGCAAAGGACAGTTGTGGCGCTTGCTCAGCAGCTTTTTGAATATTTCGATGGCGCAGCGTATTCTGAAACCATCCTTGAAGGGTTTCCCCCTACCTTTAGAAAGATACGTATCTATGAGAACTTCGAGGATTATCCTGGAGCAATACCTGAGACAGGTGCCAATGCGCTAGCCTATATTGACAGTGGCTGCAATATTGTGAGCCATATAGGGCACGGTGATCAGCTGCGGCTTGATCTCGGCACAGAGTTTCTGGAAAGATTCCAAATCAGAAGCCTCTCGAACGATACCGCTTTTTGCTTTATCTATATGATGAATTGCTCAGCATCGGATCCTCGTGTTGAAAGTGTGGCCAAGGCTTTTCTCAAAGACAGCGATGGTGGGGCGTTTGCTGTTCTCGGTAACAGTGCCCTTGCCTTTCCATCGACAGGGCTGGCTATGGAGGAGAGTTTCTTCAGAATCATTTTCTCCGAGGGGCGACCAACAATCGGAGCAGCGAGTGCAATCTACCGGGTGCCTTACCTCTGGGCTGATGACCTTGCCAGATGGTGGATGTACCTCCGGTGATCCTGTGGTTCGGTTGTGGGTGGATGAGCCTGGGGAGTTTGAGGTGGTACATGCGGGTAGTTTGGCATTGGGGGACAGTGTTGTGGTTGTTGAGGTGCGTGATGGTGGTGTAGGGGTTGGTGGTGCTGTGGTGGTATTGGAGGGTGGATATGGGGAGTATGGGGTTGGTGTGACTGGTGGTGATGGTGTTGTGGGTGTTAGGATCAGGCCGCGTGGTGTTGGTTGGGTAAGGATGTATGTGAGTGGTGATGGTTACAGGGTGTATGTTGATAGTTTGGAGGTGGTTGGTGGGAGTGGGTTATATGTGAGTAGTGTTGTGGTGGATGATGGAGTTGGTTGGGTGGGGAATGGTGATGGTGAGGTGGGATGGGGAGAGCGGGTTGGTTTGGGTATAGGTATTCGTAGTGGGAGTGGTGAGGTAGGTGGAGTGGTTGGGAGGTTGGGAGTGGTCAGGGGGTGTAGTTTAGGGGTAGTTGTGGAGATAGATAGTGTGAAGAGTGACAGTATGGTGTATGTGGGTAGTGGGTGTAGGCATCCTGGTGGGATACCGTTTGTATTGGGTGTAGATAGTGGGGTGATGGGGAGGTGTTTGGGGAGTATGGGGCATGATTTGGGGTGTTGGTTGTGGTTGGATGTAGAGGGGTGGCATGTGCGGTTTATAGGGGATGGTGGGGAGCATGTTTATAGGTGTAGTTTGGATGTATATGGTGGGTTGGTTGGTGTGAGTGGTAGTGGTTTGGAGGTAGGTGATAGTATGGGGGTGGTAGGGGGTAGGATATGGTTGGTGGGGGGATTGGGGGAGGGAGATTATTGGGATGGGATGGACATAGAGGTGGGTGTTGGGGATTATGTGGAGGTGTATGGGGATAGTGTGGATTATGGGGATGTGGGTAGTGAGGAGGTTGTGGGGTGGTATGAGGTGGGGTTTGATAGTGTTGGGGTGGGTAGTGGAGTAGGGGTATGGTTTGAGATGGATATGCGAGACAGTTTGGGTAGTTTGTGGCGGGATTGGGTGTGGTTGGGGGTATTGGATGGTGAGTTGGTGTGTGAGCGGGTGTTGTATAGTGGTGGGGGAGATAGTGTGGGTGTGTATTATGGAGTCAGGAATGTGGGGGGATGTGGGTTGGTTGATGTAGTGGGGGTATTACGTGGGTTGGAGGGGTTGGAGGTATTGGATAGTGTGAGTTGGTATGGGGATATAGGGGTTGGGGAGTATGGAGAAGGGGATGGTTATTTGGTGCGGTATACGGGTGATAGTGTGAGGTATGAGGTGGAGTTATGTGATGGGTATGGGCGGTGTTGGTTGGACACGTTGGAGGTACGGGAGTTGGGTGCAGTGAGTGGGTTGGAGGGGGAGGTTGGTAGTGATTATGTGGAGTTGAGTTGGGAGAGTGGTGACAGTTTGGTGGAGAGTTATGATGTAATTGGGATGGTGGTTTAATGAGTGAGGAGGATTACTATTATTATGTATGTGGGCGTGATGAGTATGGTAATGTGAGTGCATCCTCGGAGACATTGACCATATGGACAGGTGCACCACAGGTTCAGGGCTTCCCTGCGGATGTGCGGAATGTCTTTCCATCCTCCCCGGTGGTAGCGGATATCGACAACGATGGCTATAATGAAATAATAATCGGTAGCAAGGATCGCTGTGTCCATGTGTGGAACCATGATGGCACTCCGGTTGCTGGGTGGCCTCGTTGCACCGGTGATGAGATATGGTCCACAGCAGCCGTTGCCAACCTTGATGATGATCCTGAGCTGGAGATTATCATCACTTCTTACGATGGAAATGTCTATGGCTGGAATGCCGATGGTACAGGCATAAGAAATCCCGACGGGGTGTTTAGGCCTATGGGTACTGGCAGCAAGTCGCCGCCGGCCATAGACGACCTTGATGGCGATCTGGATCTTGAGATAGTGGTAACCAATAGTTCCGGTGATGTTTTGGTATGGCATCACGACGGCACGGGCTATCTTAATCCTAATGGGTCCTTTGCTCACGGCAAGGGTGGCATGGCAGGCTCACCTACGATTGCTGACATCGATGGAGACAATGACTTGGAGATAATAGTCGTTGGGGACAGCATCTATGTTTGGCATCACGATGGAACTGGTTATCTGCAGCCCGATGGTGGATTTGGGGCGTGTGGCGCATCGTATGGCGCTGCCGCTGTTGGCGATATAGACAACAATGGTGACATGGAAATTGTTGTTGCCTCGCTCTTCTGGGAGTCGGTCTATGTCTACGATCACACGGGTTTCTACCATCCTGGCTGGCCACGCAGCACAGACTGCCGAATGTACGCCTCACCGGCTCTAGCTGACTTAGATGGCGACGGTAAGCTCGACGTCGTCGTTGGTACCTATCGTGGTGACCAGGACTCCTCCGCGAGCGTTTATGTCTTTTCTGACACCGGTGAGATACGCCCGGGCTGGCCCAGGACCTTTGTCG
>JALGWB010000052.1 GCA_025774405.1 bacterium | reverse complement strand
GAAACTGCCTACCTGCGGGACCAGCGAATCGCCATTGTCAAGATTGAGGAAGCATACAGTGGCGAAGCGTTTATAGATCTTGAGATTAACTACAAGGACCCGGTCAGCCCTACCAGCGTCAATGCAGGACCACTGACAGGGCTTCTGCGCCGAGTGGTATTAGGCTATAGTCCACCAGCTGCTGGAACCATGTCATCAGATCAGACTGGTAGTGTGACGCGTTGTCAGAATTTCGCCGAATGTCGAGATGCTAAGCCCGACATACTTGTGATCGTCGGTCATACCATCTGGCAGAGCTCCTATATCGATTCGCTGGGCTTGCTCTGGGCTGAGCGTATGGGGTTCAATGTTGCTATCATCGATGTTGCCAGTATTTCATCGTATAGTGCTGTCGAGATCAAGGATTTTATAAAGAACCTCTACAGCTACGCTTGTGCTGAGCATTTCGGCGATGGTCGTTTGGGCTTTGTTGTGCTCGTCGGTGATGCTTATGAGGATGATAACGAAACCAAGATGGTGCCCGAGTACGATGGCTACGGACCCGACATGGAAGCATCAGATCATTACTATGCATGCGTACATGGAGATGATGACTTTGAAGATGTGATGGTCGGGCGTATTCCTGTTGGGAACGAGTCGGAGCTCATAGCCTATTACGAAAAACTCTGCTCATATTCTCCACTTCCTTTTGATCCTTGGACAAAGTCTCTGTTGTTCGTGGGTGGATGTTACTTTGCCGACAATCAAGACTACATTGCTTTCTTTGATAGCCTGGAGTCCTATGTGCCTGATGATTATAGCGTTTCCCGCTTGTATCGATATGATTTTCCTCAGACCGATCAGGGTGATGCACAGGCCATCCAGGCATTCATCGATTCAGTCAATGCTGGCAGACTCTTTGTCCTTTATAGTGGCGACGGCGATAAGTTCGATTGGGGAGCTTGGCAGGAACGAGTCTTCAGGAGCTCTCGTATCGGTGATCTTGAGAATTCAGGCAGACTCCCCATTGTGCTTTCAATATCATGCAGCAATGGATGGTTCGACAATGTGTCAGTGGCCTACAGTGACGGTGGTGTTGACTGTCTTGCCGAACGGCTGCTCATCGAGCCTGAGGATGGAGCAATAGCCTGTTTTGCCTCCTCCCGAGAAGCAGGTGGTGGAGCTACAATGGTCTTTGCTCCTGAGATAATAAAGGCGCTTTTTGTCAACGGGTCAACCTACCTTGGCGAGCTGATCCTCGAGGCCAAGACAAGGCACCTGCTCCAACTAGGTAATGTTGAATATGTCAGGCAATTCAATCTCTTCGGTGACCCATGTCTCAACTTTGTTCTGCACGATTATCCAGTGTCAGCACCTGATCTTGTCATTCGCCCTTATACCCTGACGGTTGACCCAGAGTTTCCGACTCCTGACGATAAAGTCAAGATTGGACTTGAGGTCTGGAACGCAGGCGGGCTGAATGTGACCGAATTCACGCTGGTTGTATATTCGGGTAACCCTGACAGCGGTGGTACACCTGCGGCATCGGAAGTGCTCACTGATTTCTGGGGATGGGAAAGGCGAGCGGTGAATTTCGAGCTCCAGGATCTATCCACCGGAGACATTGAATTGTGGTTTGTCTTGGACCCAACCGATAGTGTAGATGAGCTTGACGAGTCCAATAATGAGCTTGACCGCGTGATCTATGTCTACCCATGTGAAAAGGGGTTTCCAGTTAAGCTCGGAGACAATCCTGCTGGTGAAGTGATCGCTGATCTGAATGGCGATGGGATCCTGGAGATCCTTGCTGCCTCCGATGATTCACATGCCCAGGCGATCGATCTGGACGGTAAGCTCATTTGGTTGAGAGACGATCTAGGATTGCCACACCGGTTTGAGGGCCTGGAGCCGACCGCTTTCGACCTAAACGGTGATGGTTTGACCGAGGCTATCCTGACAACCAAATCGTCGATAATGGTTCTGGAAGGTGCAACTGGAAATACAATATGGAGGCAATATACTGACTATCCTGTTCTTTCTCCCATTGTGACTGACCTTGACAGTGATGGTTCCTATGAGATCCTGCTTGGGACATACTCAATGGCGTATTCAAAAATAGTGGCCTTTGATGCATCCGGGTCATGGCGATGGATATGCAATATACCCGGATATAGAAACAGATTAACATCGATTGTAGTCGCTGACATTGACCTCGATGGCTTCAAGGAAATCGTCTTCACGACTGACGAGGGAACCTTGACCTGTTTGAGCTGTCAAGATGAACCACCCACCATCCTTTGGCAAAAGAATCTGCAGACAGCCATTGACTGTGCGGTTGCGGGTGATCTTGAGCGTGATGGCACGCTTGAAATAGTCGTAGCCTTTGGCGACACTGTTGGAATATTCTCATTTGCTGACGGAACGCCCACAGGTTGCATTCCCTGTCCTGATACACCCAGTGCCATTGCTCTCGGCGACCTCAATGGTGATCTCGATCTCGAAATTGTCTGTGTAGGTGACTCGGGAAATCTTTTTGAAATCGATGACGGGAGCCTTGTCTTCACTACTGATCTTGGTAATCCTATCAAGGGGGGTCCGGCGATCGCTGACATCGATCAAGATGGCATTGCCGAGATAATCGTTGCCACGGATGAAGGCAAGATTCATCTGCTTAATCCTTCACTTGGCCACCTCATCTCACCTGTACCAATGAAGGCATTCTGTACTTCCGATGTCATTGCCTGCGATATCGATGGCGACGATAACATCGAGATATTTGCCGGGTCAAGCGACTCACTGCTCTTCGTGCTCGATCTTGGCACCAACGGCGGCAGAGTCGAGTGGGCAACCAGTAGATGTACTGCTACCAGAAGTGGAATATATGCTCAACCACTTTATGGCTTGATCGACGGTCAGCTGAGAATCGGTGGCCGGATTGATGTCGTTGGTGACATCCTTGTGAGCGAGGAAGGAACTTTGGTCTTTGACAGATCTTCGGATATAAGACTCGTTAATGATGCCGTCTTCCCCATAGGTATTTCGGAGAACCGTTGTGAGATCATCATCAATGGCAGTTTCTACGCCTCTGGATCGCGGGTAGCACCCGTATTCCTGAGGCCGATTGAAGTACCCGCAAGCAAGGATGCCTGGTCAGGAATGATTGTTGAAAGTACAGGGCATGCCTCAATTTCACGAATCATCCTTGAAGGCGCCATAACGGCAATTGAATGTAAGACCGATGATATTGTTGTGAGTGAATGCGAGATCGTCAACTGTGTGCTCGGGATAAAAACAAATACCTATGCTCCGTATCTTGACCACAACAGGATATCAGGATGTGACTACGGTATAACAGTCAACGGCGGCTCGCCTATTATCGTCGGCAATATCATGACCGCAAATCTCTATGAAGGAATGGTACTCTCCGGTGGCACAACTGCCATTCTTGAGAAAAACCAGTTCAATGCGACTACCCAGGGACATGGGCTGGCCTGCTACTCATCTTCACCGACCATTGGTCGGGGCAACAGGTTTGAGAACAATTCGCTGTGCGGGATCTATCTCAGTAACAGCTCACCTCAGATAGATTCATGCTGGATCGGGTACAATGGAGATTGTGGCATTAAGGCTGCCTACTATTCAGACCCGGTCATATCAAAGACTTCAATTGTTGCAAACGGCACAGGTGTTGGGATTTATATCTATTCAAATCCTGTGCTTGGAGACACATCCCAGGGGGTCGGCTGCTTCAACGACATTCGACTGAATGCTGAGTATGCCGTCTACAATAGAACGTCCAATGAGACAAAGGCCCAGAAAAATTGGTGGGGCACGGCCGAGCCTGATCCCTCACTGTTTTACGGCAGCGTTGACTACTCGGGGTGGCTGGATACCTCACCTGCTGGCATCAATGATCGCTTTCAAGGTCTTGTCCTGAAAAGGCTCTATCCCATTCCCTTCAGACATAAACTCAACATTGTGACAGACGAACGAAGCTTGCCACTGCGTGTGGATATCTTTGATATAAGAGGGAGACTCATCAGGACACTTGTATCATCATCTGAGGGGAATCTGGTCTGGGATGGACTTGCCAGTGACGGTAGTTCGGTTGCGAGCGGAACCTACTTTGTCACGATACATGCACAAGGCAAGATGGCTACACGTAAGGTGATCTTGCTCAGGTAGTCCGTCGCTATCCATAGTAATCCTCAACGACTTCAAGATCTGCATAATGAGCCAGCAAGCGTTTGGTTCCTCCTCGTTCAAATCTAACTATCAACCTGAGATGCTTTCCATAACCCTCACATGCCATAACCCTCCCGATTCCCCAGTCGGGATGCTTCACCTTCATCCCTCTGGTAATTACCAGCTCCGGCTCCCATCCGTTCGTCTCGGATCGACTGCCTTCGAGCGTATGGTCAACGAATTCGGCGAACTCACCAGGAATCTCAGCCAGAAACCGGGACCCGTTCCGTGCCATCCATCCATGGAAGGTGCGTCTTCCTATCGCCATGGTGATGAAGACCTGCCGCTTGGCACGTGTCAATCCAACGTAGAAAAGCCTGCGCTCCTCCTCGAGTTCATCCTCATCCTGAAGTGAAGTATGATGGGGAAGCAGGCCTTCTTCTGCACCTGCAATGAAAACCACAGGAAATTCAAGTCCCTTGGCGTTGTGCAATGTCATCAAACTGACAGCATCACGCCTGTCATCCCAGAGATCGATATCCATGACGAGTGAGACCTCTTCAAGAAATCTGCCCAGTGTAGGTTCATCAGATCTTTCAGCGAATTCATACGCACCAGCTACAAGCTCCTCGATGTTCTCCATTCTTGAGATTGCTTCAACCGTACCCTGTCGCTTAAGGTGATCGAGGTAACCTGATCTTTCAGCTACGAAGCTGACCAGATCCGGGACCGAGGCCTGGCTGGATTTACTGCGCATCTCCTCAATCATAATTGCAAACCGATGAAGGCTTTGACGCTGAGCGGTGGTCAGGGTTCCGATCTCATCTATTCTGCTCAGAGTGTCACACAAAGAAATGCCAGCTTCGGACGCAAACTCCTTAAGACGATCAATGGTAACATCACCTATACCCCGATTCGGGACATTGATTATCCTCAGCAAACTCACAGAATCCCTCGGATTGGCAATCAGCTTGAGGTACGCCACTATGTCCTTTATTTCCTTACGCTCGTAAAACTTCAAACCACCGACAATAACATAGGGTATGGCTTGCCTTCTCAGAGTATCCTCAAGAGCCCTCGATTGAGCATTCGTTCGATAGAGAACAACAAAGTCAGCATAAGCATGTCCCGATGCGGTCAAGCTGGCAATTGTATCAGCAATGAATCCACCTTCCCCCTGTTCATCGGCGACCATCGCAATAAGCAGCTTGTTACCAATGTCGTTCTCAGTCCACAGTCCTTTCGGCTTTCGCTTGCGATTGTTCTTGATCACAGCCTGGGAAGCGGCGACGATGGTCTTGGTGGATCTGTATGACTGCTCCAGTCTGATGATCCTTGCATCAGGAAAGTCGTGCTCAAAATTGAGGATGTTACCGATGTTCGCTCCCCGCCATCTGTAGATTGACTGATCATCGTCCCCGACAGCGCAGACATTACGGTGATGGCTGCAGAGTAGCTTCACCAGCTCATATTGAGCTTTGTTCGTATCCTGATATTCATCGATCAAGATGTGCTTGAATCTCTGTGCATACCTTTCGAGCATATCGCCGTAACTGCTGAGTAGCCTGACAGGAATCGCTATCAAGTCATCAAAGTCAAGAGCATTGTTAGCACGTAAGGCTGCATCATAGGCACGATAGACTTCCACGAGTTTTCTATCAAAAGGGCTCGAGGCTGTTTTATCAAGTTCATCAGAGCTGATCAGGTTGGATTTTGCCTTGCTTACCCTCTGGAGTGCTGAAGAAGGTGTCAAGCGATTGTCTGAAACGCCAAGATCCATGAGTACCCGCTTCATCAACAGATGCTGGTCCTGCTCATCGTAGATCGTAAAATCTGGCATAATGCCATACCTCTTGGCTTCATATCTCAACATGCGGGCACAGATCGAATGGAAGGTGCCCATCCAGATTCCAGATGTTCCAGTGCCAAGCAATCCCCTGACGCGCTCAGCCATTTCACCAGCGGCCTTGTTCGTGAAGGTGACTGCCAGGACTTCATACGGAGCAACTGAGACAGCGGCCACAAGGTAGGCTATCCGATGAGCCAGTACACGTGTCTTACCACTGCCGGCACCCGCCAGCACAAGCAGGGGACCGCCCAGATAAGTCACTGCTTCCCTTTGTGGTGGATTGAGATCGCGGAAGAGATCCAACTAAAACTCTCCCCCAAGCGTGAAGTGAACTCTCCTGCCAACGGTGCCATTAAAGCGAGTTGCCCAGGCAAAGTCAATCTTGGCCAGAAAGTACCCTAACCACAATCTAACCCCAAAACCGTAACTGGCGTTAAGATCCTTGAGTTCCTCCTGTCCATCGACGACATGTGCTACCCTGAGATCCTTGAAATCTCCCCTCCACGCACCCCCTATATCGAAGAAGAAAACACCCCGCACGCCTCCAAGCGAGATCGGAATGGGCCCACGTGTGACCAAACGTTCTATGAAGGGATAGCGAAGCTCAAAGTTGGCCAGCAGGACATTGTTGCCATCGAATTGGAAATCCTCATAGCCACGAAGACTATTGCCCCCACCGACATAGAACGTCATGGGTTGATCACCCTGACTTGTGGCCATGAAAAGTCTTGTAGCAAATTGGGTTCGCCTGGAAAAGCGCACGTACTTCCTGTAATCAATCACACCGTTGGTGAACGATCGATCACTCTTGAAGAAATCAACGATCGACCTCTCAACGCTCAACATATACCTTGTTCCCCCGACGGGACCTGTGGGCCCCCAGATAGCTGTATCCTTCACATAGGATAGTCTGGGGATGAAGAGATCTTCGGTCTCACGATATTCGACCGGTAGCTCAAAATCAACATAGTTGAACTCATCCTTGTACACCTCGCGATCTATCCGCATGGCAGTAAAGTCAAAATCAAATCTCCTATAAGTATCTAATGGAAGCGACAATGCAAAGACTGCACCAAAGTTTCTTTCTGAAAACAGCTTTTCTTCCTTGCCTTCACCGATTGGAGCACCAAGCGTTGTCCTGTCGGAATAGTAGTAATTCTTGAAATGGAAGACACCGAAGCCATAGTCTGTTCTGCGAGCCAGGTAGAAATAGATCGCAAGGAAATCCGTCTCTGAAAAAGATGAGAAAAAGTCAGAGGCGATATAGATTCTGTGATTTCCGAGTATGTCGCTAACTGAAAGCCGTGTAAGACCACCGAGCCCGAAGGCAGAGCTATACTGGAAGGAACCAGCAAGCCAATCAGGAGTAAACTTAAGCTTATATGGCTGTGTCTCGTACTTGAGGCTATCTTCAAATGCCTTGCGTGCACCTTCTGTCTCTGAGGCAACAATCTCGGACTTCCCGAGCCAGGCAGCTTCAGGCACCCACAGGCGCTCCTTCACGACCTTGATAGGTTTCAGCTCCGCAAGCGGCTCCTTGATCTGGTAAATGTCCCAGCCACCTTCTGAGAAAATCGAGAAGACCAGGCGATCCCCTTCTTTCGACCAGCTGGGACTAAAGATGCCGCCAAGCACATTGGTAAGCTGCGTGGTTGTGGAGTCGCGGAAGTCGTAGACATAGAAATTGTACGTTCGATTGCGATCCGATATGAAAAGAAGCTTTTCACCATCAGGCGACCAGATGGGTGAGACATCCTCGCTGCGACAATAGGTGATTCGCTCAACAACACCCTCATCAACATCGAGCACATAGATATCCCTGTTTGGCTTCTTAGTCGGATCAACATTGCCAAAAACATACAGTGAATCGACGTAACCAGGAAGAATTGCAGAGAAGGCAATTTTGCTACCATCCGGAGACCATGAAAAACCGAGATACTCGAGTGCTCCCGTATGCAGTGCCTCCACTGCGCCGCTGCTGAGCTCGTAGGTGAAGATACCAGGTCTTCCATCGAGAACACCAACGAAAGCGATGCTTTTACCATCAGGGGAAAACGAAGGCCTAAATACTGAGTCAAAGTCAAGTTCTATACGCTGCCTAACCTTACCCCTGTCAGGATCAATCAGATAGATGTTATCTTTGTCCTTGCGTTTGCTTACAAAGGCAATCAGTTTTCCATCAGGGGACCAAGAAAGCGACGAACGTAGCTCGTGGAATGATTCAAAGTCCTTGCTTCTCTGCCCCTTGACAAGTCGTCGAATCAGTCTTCCGTCGATTGCGGACATCAGGTATATATCACGATAGCCGCTCTTGTCGGAAACAAAGACTACTCTCTGCCCGTCTGCAGATATCGCTGGCATAATGTTCATGAAGGACCCATCGGTCTTATGGTCTGTAAGCTTAGAACCGATATCCTCAGGATCAGCACGCGTTCCAAGCTCGGGCCAATACTGCTTCTTAATGTATTTCACCCAGGCGTCAGTAAGGCCCTGGCTGTCAACCCCAATACTGTTGAGCAGTGCCTTGTCGAGACTCCGGGTCGTATTGATATTCTGGATTATGTCTGTCAGTTTCTCCCTGCCATATCTCTCAGCTATGTATCTTATTACTGACTGCCCTTCCTTGTAGGCAAGATAGCCTTGCACATCTTCATAGAGAGCGAAATAGTACTCGTTGATAGTGGCATCTCTCATCACCATCTCAGCTTCACTATCCCAGTGCTCGGAAACGTATTCTGTTAGACCCTCAAGAAACCAAAGAGGTAAGGCGAAGAGGTACTGGCGAGTGAATATCGACTCAAGCAAACCGCCATAAAGCATGTCAAAGCTGAAAACATGGGTAAGCTCATGCATGACAACATGACGCAGCTCCTCATATGAGCCTGTGAAAGGAATCACGACTCTGTTCTTGAAGAGCTCGGTGAATCCACCAACTCCCTCACCCAACAACTCGAGAGTTACATTCGTCTGCTGAAATTCGTTACCCGACTTGTAGACAAGTATTGGAATACGTGTCGATAGATCATGATTAAAATAGTGGCTTAAGGAATCGTAGCAGGCATCAGCTAAAATGGCGACACGCCTGGCAAGGAAGTCCTGATCATCATAGTAATAGATATCGAAATGCTTGGACTTGAGGATCACCCACCGAAATCCTCGATATTGAACCTTGTTCTTGCCAAAGCAAAGACCTACCGAAGGCAAAAGCCCGACTATTGCAATGATCAAAAGAACTCTTCTCATAATACCCCTCAGTATCCGAACTTTACCTTAAGATCAACATCGAAATAACCGAGTCCCCCAACCGTTCCTGTTTCCCCTTCGATAGAGAATCGATCGCTCAGGCGATACTCCACCGAGAGTTGTCTTTCAGGATAGGAGAGCCCGCGTTGAGTAAATTTGCTTCTATCACCATAGAGCGAAAACGCCTGACTGTATTGCAGATAGATGTTGGAAACGATATATTTTCCAACCGTCAATCTGGTGCCGGCAAGGCTACTGCCTTCGCCCGTCTCCTCAATCTCGATACCAAACTGATCAAGGTGCAGCTCTCGGGCAAACTCATTGCCAAAACGGTTTGCGAGAGCCGAAGCCCACGAACGCAGGAAGGCCGTTGAAAGTACCCCTCCTTCTCCTTGGTCTTCTGCCCTGCGTCGAAGCGTAAGAGCCTCAAAAATCTGGGTTTCTGTCCAGCCACTCTCCGATGTTGCTGCTATCCGAAGATTGTCAGCCAGCCCGCTAGCCTCTAGTTGTATCTTCTCATCAAGCACTCTGGCTTCCGCCTCCAAATCAATATAAGCTTTTTTCAGGCTGGTGACATCAGTAAACCGAAATTCACCCTTGGTTATCCTGAATGAGTTGTGATAGACATAGAATCTCCCCCTAAGCGTTCTGAGAGTACCAAGTACAACGAGACCTTCCCGTGTTCGCTTCACACTGAGACTACCCTGCAGTTCAGCCTCAATATCATCACCCCGAATCCAGAAAGCATTGGGGATTTCAATCTCAACATTCATGAGCCATGACGGCGAAGTGGTTGGACCGAGAAACTCACCTCCCCCACGACCAAAAGCATAGAAATACTCTCCTCCCCGAACTTTCAGCCTACCGGTTATCTCGGGAATCACTTTCCCGGCTTCAAGTTCAGCTCCAGTAATATCGATGTGTCCATAAAGCCTCGCATAGAAATCCTCGAACTCGCTCAGCCTGTAGTCATCAAACTCAAGGGCTATCTGCCAGTCGGCAATACTCTGACCAACCATCTCAAGCGTGCCACTCCCGGTCACGGTACCATCTTCAGCGTCAAGCTCATGTATGATAAAGCGCTTACCATCGGCTTCGAC
>JALGWB010000051.1 GCA_025774405.1 bacterium | reverse complement strand
CATGGCGACCCTTCCTGAAGTCTAAAATCACCTGAGTCCGGATCCATCAGCAGTGGGTCTTCGGATATGCTACCAGCCGAGTCAACTATGCCACCACTGAAACTACCAGTCCCATTTGCCCAGATATCATTGAAGCCACATATGTTGTCGATGGCGCCTTTTATTCCCACGCCGCCATTCTCGATGATTATGTTGTTGAAGATGCGACAGTTGCGATCGTTTCCAGCAATCTCAATCCCTTCCTCGCCATTGTTCCAGATAGTGTTGTTGTAATAAAGGTTGTTGGTCCCTGATGAACTGTTCTTTATAGCATCGCTTACGCAGTCATGTATGACGTTAGCGCGGATGAGATTGAAGCTTCCACTCACCTCGATACCCTCAAGGTTTAAGTGATTGATGTTGCAGTTGATGACTGTGCAACTGTCGCCGCTCAGGCTGATACCAGTAAGCGGCATCAGCTGATCCGAAGTGACTGTAATCCCATCGATTACAATATGCCTGCCCTCAACACCAATTATGTAGTGAGTATCTCCGATGATCAATGCGATCGTGGCCTCGCCTTCGCCTGTTCCCCGGTAGACGATTGGCTCTTCAACCGTACCGATGCTGGTGAGGTTCATAGTCCGCATGTAAACGTAAACACCAGGCAGAACGTTCACGGTATCGCCTGGGCTTAACAAGCCGTGTTTGTCGCCGTTGTCGAGAGATTTCCAGGCAGTTGCTGGAGTTAGGCCATCGTTGCTGTCGCTGCCAGATGGTGAAACGTAATAATTGGTGCCTGGATTCATGAGCTGCTGACGACTATTGGCATGGACTGGGTAGGCTTTGAGACCAGCCAATTGTGTGGGCCCTGGGGCGGATAAGGTGCCACTTACGAGAAGCAACACCAGGGAAACTGATTTTATGAGTACCGCTTTAGGCGACATACGCTCCAACCGACTCCATTTCACATCAGATTGCGGCATGCGTGACCCAATGCTTTAGTACAATAGGCAGAGCGATTCACAGTAGTATCTCGATTGCAGAGCCGGCGAATCATGTTGACTTGTCCTCGAGTTAGTGAAACCATTTTGATCGATGCGCATGATCCTGACACGGGAGGGAGAGCATGTCCTATCATTTCAGCAAGCGAATCTCAGGTTCATTTGACGAGGTGATCACAAGGATAACCGAGGAACTGAGCAAGGAAGGCTTCGGACTACTGACACAGATCGATGTGCAGGCAACCTTGAAGAAGAAGCTGGGAATTGACTTCAGGCGGTACTTGATCCTCGGTGCCTGTAATCCGCCCTTCGCTTACAAGGCACTTGTTACCGAGCCCAAAATCGGGCTAATGCTGCCCTGCAATGTTATTGTCGATGAAGCCAGCCCCGATAGCATAGAGGTATCAGCTATTGACCCTGTCGCCTCTATGGCTGCAGTCGAAAATCCGGATTTGCGCTCAATCGCAAACGAGATCAGGGAGAAGCTCAAGCGAGTCATCGAGGCTCTCTGATCAGCTGAACCCTGTATCACCTGAGACGCCTTCGAAAACTCCAAGAGTAACCATGAAGGTCACCTATCAGCCTGTTATCTGCACACTATTTGGTTGAAATGGTCAAGTTAACTATGGTATAATCCGATAGTAGGAGAGAGAGCAGGCTTGCAGCCATGACATAACAGATGACTAGTGAAAGGAGGGATAAAGGAATATGTTCGCTAAAGTTTGTATTCTCGCCACGGCTATTGTGTTCGCAGCTGGTATTGGCTTGGCGTCAACCATCATTGTTGATGGGGTCAACGACTTTCCATCTGAAGCTCTTATTGATGCCGACGGCGGTGATACCGAGTTTGTTCCCATAGACATGGGCAACGTCTACGTGACCTATGATGCCACCTCGCTTTACATCGGTTATGAGCATGACCAGGATGGCTGGACAGGTGTTCAGGTTGGTATTGCCATCATGTTCCCCGAGCTGCCAGGTGGGGCTACCGATCCATGGGCTCATCAGATCGATTTCCAGGGCACTTGCTTACCTCACTTCATTGCATACATTAACATTGATTCAGAATGGAATGAATGGTGCGTGTGGAATGGTAGCGATTGGGATAGAACCCCGAACATTCTCAACTGGGTTGTAAACACTGGCTTTGATGAGATCGAACTGCCCTACGATCTCATGGGCATTGATTGCACAATCTACAGCCAGGTCTTCCTCGAGCTGTGGGTGACTCAAGAAGGCACAACCAAGGGGCCACTAGACCTGAGCTACAATGATGACCTTCAGCTTAGCACACCAGGTGGCACCATCTGGGACATCGATGAGCCAGTGATGATTGGCTGCTACCACTGTATTGAGCTTTTTGGTCCCAGTGCTGCAGAGATGACAACCTGGGGCAAGATCAAGCAGCTTTACAGATAGCATTGCATGCCAGCAAGTGGGGAGGCCTGAGCCTCCCCCTTTTCCCGCTTCCTACCCTGCTTACCAGTTCCATGGCGAATCCCCTGGTAACAGATGCCGGCCCAAACAACAGTGTTGACAGGAATTTGGACGAGTGATATGCTCGCCACAAATCAATTTCCGGCTGTGGCATCGGCTCGAAGGCTTTTTGAGTTGTAGAACACGGCCTCGAGTTCTTGGGCTGCAGAGGGCGGCTTGCCGGCCGATGCAGACTCTTGCAAAGAAAGGTTTGCATATGCGCATCCTACTTGTGAATCCACCAGTCGGGTTTTCATACGGAATTCTCGGCATAAGCCGTCCTCCCCTAGGACTGGCCTACATTGCTGCCGTTTTAAGAGACGATTTCAATGTCGAAATCGTCGATTTCAATGTCGAAAAGGCCGACTGGCGTAAGTTCCCCTATGGCAACTACGACATCGTTGGCATCTCGGTTGATACCACCCGATGTTTCAAAGCCTTCCGCATTGCTGAAGCTGCTAAGGCACAGGGGGCAACTGTGGTTGTTGGGGGTCCCCATGTAAGCTTCCTCGATGAGGAGGCACTCCGAACGGGTTACATTGACTACGTTGTTCGCAACGAGGGCGAATACGCTTTTCAATCGCTTGTCCGCTACCTTGCTGGCTCTATCCCATTTGATGAGGTGCGCGGTGTCTCATACATGGATGGAAATGTTCGCCGACGTACTCCAAATGCTGCCTTTATCGCTGACCTCGATTCTTTGCCGTTCCCTGCCAGGGATTTGCTCTCCCTCAGACTCTACAAGGAGAAGATGAATGGGCGGCCCATGACAACGCTGACAACCTCACGAGGCTGTCCATTTAATTGTGAGTTCTGTTCAGCTTCCCAATTCTCGGGTGTCAAGTGGAGAGCCAGATCTGTTGAAAACGTAATAGCCGAGGTTGAGGTTCTCTATGAGAAATATGGTTATCGAGCTCTCTCATTCGTTGACGATAATTTCACACTTGATCCGACAAGAGCCATTGCTATCTCTGAGGAGATTATCAGGAGGCGATGGGATCTGGTCTGGGCAGCAATGACGCGTGTGGATACGATCGTAAAGCACCCAGAGATGGTTCAGGCAATGGCTCGCAGTGGCTTCAGCTGGACCTTCATAGGTTTTGAGAGTGGTACGCAAGAGACCCTCGACCAATACGGCAAGAAGGCAACGATTGGTGAAGCCCTGAAGGCTATGGAGATCCTGAAGACCAATATGGTGCAGGTCACAGGAGCTTTCATCCTCGGTGAGCTCCACGAGACACCCCAAATGGTAAGGCAGACTATAGATTTCGCCAAGCAACTTGACCCAAGACGAGCTCAATTCTCAATTCTCACCCCTTATCCTGGCACGCGGCTCTTCGCACGGGTTGAAGATCGTCTGCTGACTCGAAATTGGGAGCTCTATTCCGGAATGTACCCAACCATAGAGCTTGATCACATGAGCCCAACGCAACTGCGACGGCTTTTCCTCAGAGCCTATCAAGAGTTCTATGGCAGACCAAGGAAGGCACTACAGAATTTTGAATATATAATGCGGGTTCTGCCTTCAATACCGGGCATGGTAGCACCTGCCCTTGCGAGCATGGCAGCAGGCTATTCGAAGCGCCCGGTGAGATATGCGAGGAAGTGCCTCGCAACCGTGGGCAGATTCCTTACACTCAAGACTTGAGTCACCTCAAGCCAAGCTCCTCAAGCACATTGAAGGCACTATCCACGTAGTCTGCAATGAAAAGTACATACCGAATATCAACACTGATCGAGCGAGTCAGGTTTGGCTCAAAGCGAAAGTCGCTTGTCATCGCTTCATAGTTGCCATCAAACAGACAGCCAACGAGCTCACCGCGGGCATTTATCAATGGGCTGCCAGAGTTGCCCCCTGTCGAATCGTGAGTTGTGAGCACATCTACGGGGACATCGCTTGGAGCGGTGACACTACCATGGTCACCACTTCCTATAAGCCTGAGCAGACGGTCCGGACAATTGAAGGGTGGTACACCGGTATGCTTCTCGACTACGCCCTTAAGCGTTGTAAAAGGCTCGTAGTAGACCGCATCCCTCGGTGAGTAGCCCTTAACAATACCACAATTCAGTCGCATAGTGCCATTGGCATCGGGGTAGATCCTGTCCAGTTGATTGCCTGAGATCATTGCAATCCTCTCCGGCTGCATTTCGCTTAGTTTGCCATCGATTGCCTTGCTGCGTCAGATTCGCTCTTCATTATGGGGATAGAATTGAGCTGCCAGCTTAATGAAGGCATCACCTGACCCTAACAGCTCCTCCTGGCTCTGGTCAAACATAGCCATACGCTCTTGAGCCTTATCCAACTGAGTGTGCGCATAGAGACTATCAAGAAATCCGTCAATCTGGAGATTGAGCATATCACCCCCTGGGCTGGTAAAGCGCTCTTTAAGGAAATCAATCTGCTGATCTTCTGGCAAGGAGAGAAGCTCGGTAAGAAACATCTTAAGCAGTTCCCGATCGGCCTTTGGGTGATAGCCCATCTGGAAGACGTGTAGATAGCGTTTAAGATCCGGAATGTGGCGATCCATATATTGAGGGTCACGCTCCATATCTGGCTTCTGTTTCTCCACGCTCCATTTATATAGCAGCATGGCCTGTCCCAGCAGTGTCCGGCGATTGAACATTTGCTCAAGCACGAGATCCCTGTGCCCGAAATGCCTGAGCTCACTGTAGAGTGTGGCAAAATCATTGAGGAGGTGATCAAATCTTTCGGCAAGACTCTTATCCCTGGCAAAACGCTGAGCGAGGGAGTGTTCTGTCTCCTGCTGATCAGCGACAAGATTCGACCGCCTGAAACCTTCAAGCATGCCCTCGTTGTTCTTGAGCCTGTTGTTCAATCCCTTCACTGTTGATGCGATCCGAACTTTCGCTAAAGCATCCTCGCTTGAGATCTTCTCGAGAATATCGATCGCTCGTTTGAGGAGGCGTATCCTCCCCGGATAAAGAAACTCGCCATAGTAGGCTAGCCCATAAGAGGTGAGATACCTGTTTGTCCTACCCGGGAAACCTATGATGATGGCAAAATCACCCTCACTAAGTCCGTTCGGATTTATCCTTAGATATCTTCTGGGCTGATAAGGGACATTATCAGGTGAATATTCGGCAGGTGAACCATCGGGTGAGACATAGGCACGCAAGAATGAGAAATCACCTGTATGTCTTGGCCACATCCAATTATCGATATCACCTCCATATTCACCGATGGATCTCGACGGAACATATACAACCCTGACATCGGGGATCTTCAAGTAGGTATCAAGCAGATACCTTGCACCACCGTAGAAAGCATTTATCTCGCAATAGACGTTCTTGCCAGCCTCAGCTTCGGTGACTATCTCCTTGATCGCACGCTCAATGGCCTCATGGCGTTCGAAGGGATTCATCTCAGAAGTTACACCTGCAAGCACTCGGTCTG
The DNA here is from genome assembly GCA_025774405.1 of bacterium. Lineage (GTDB taxonomy): Bacteria > Arandabacterota > Arandabacteria > Arandabacterales > Arandabacteraceae > JALGWB01. Next base: position 5,092 of record JALGWB010000051.1, on the reverse strand, counting down.
TGACGTCTTCGCTATGCTGGAGGATGTAGACGACATAGCCAGGCGCCTGCACCTCCTCATCCCGGCTGCGGGCAAGGAAGCCATCCTCAATGTAATTATGCTCAGGGGTGCTGATTCTCTGCACTGCACCAAAGGCGACATGATGGTTTGTCAGAATGAGCCCCCAGGGTGATACAAAAGACCCTGTGGCACCCACAGCAACAACCGCATTCGCAATCCCCGTTCCGTCGGCGTTAAAGATCTTCTGCTGATCAAGATCTGCACCCATTCGCTGCATGTAGTCAATTACGGAGTCGGGGAGCTCTTGCGGAAGCCACATTCCTTCATCGGCAAAGCAGTAGTGATCGGGGAAACTCAGAAGGGTCACAATGATCAACAAGAAGCATGCAAGCCCGAGCCAGTGTGCTTCGGCGCCGAAGCGGTTCCCCATCGCCAAAGCCCATCGACGGCTATCATGATCTGACCTCTGTCGAATTGTCATCGCACACCCCCCTTGGATACGGGCCAGAGCCATTTGAAAGAGATCCTTGTCTTGCGAAGCCCACCTGCGATATCTATGTTATTGCTTCAACTGTGGCATTACGACTCGACTGCAAGTTTTTCCTCAACGCTTTCGATCTTGTCATTCATAGTCTGATCACGATCAGTACGCGTGCCTACCTTGATGACAGTGGAAATCCTGGGAACACCCATATCATGGAGAGCTTGATGGCAACGCCTGATCGCTGCAAACACAGTTTCCCAGTCGCCTTCCAGGTTGGTACCGTAGGCATGAAGTCGAGTCTTGAGCCCTGCCTCCTTGAACACCCTCTCGCACTCAACGACATAACGTGAAAGCGAAACTCCGACCCCTATCGGAACGATCCCAACATCCGCGATTACCTTCATGGTATCTCCACCTCTCTTTGGTTAGGATACGCAAACCCTCGACAGGATACACCAGCATCGAGAGCCCTGTCCAGTGCAACTGGCATGGCGCCAAACTCACAAACGCACATGCTTGACCTGAGAGCGCCAAATCTGTAGAATCCTCACATTGAAAGCGATTTCACAGGGTTAGACTCAAGAAGGAGGATAGCGTGAAGAAGGGAATGAAGAAAATCCTGGTCACCGGCTCAGTTGGGCAGATAGGTTCCGAGCTTACGATGGAGCTCCGCCGTCGCTATGGAGCTGATAATGTCATTGCCACGGGGCGAAAAACGCAGCCATCGGATGAGTTGCGCAACTCTGGACCATTTCACTTCATAGATGTGACGAGAATTGAAACTGTTGAGGAGATTGTCACCAAGTACAACATCGATACGGTCTATCATATGGCTGCTATCCTTTCCGCCAAGGGTGAGCAAAACCCCCAGCTTTGCTGGCGCGTGAACATCGATGGCACGATCAATATCCTTGAGTTGGGGCTCAAGTATGAGATGGCTCGCATAATCATACCGAGCTCAATCGCCGTCTGGGGACCTGGTGTACCCCTCGATAATACGCCGCAAGAAACTGTGCTCAAACCAACAACAATGTATGGTGTCACCAAGGTCTGTGGTGAACTTTTATGCGACTACTATGTTCACAAATTTGGGCTCGACGTGCGCGGTCTGCGCTATCCAGGGATCATCTCTCACGAAACCTTACCCGGTGGAGGCACAACTGACTATGCTGTTGAGATCTTCTATGAAGCAGTTGATAAGGGTCGCTACAAGTGCTTCCTCAAAGAGGATACCATGCTACCCATGATGTATATGCCTGATTGTATCAATGCAACCATCCAGCTCGCTGAAGCTGATTTCTCGAAACTCAAGCATCACTCGGATTTCAATATAGCAGCGATGAGCTTCACACCAGCCCAGCTCGCGGCTGAGATAAAGAAACATATTCCTGAGTTCGAGATAACCTACGAGCCCGATTTTCGCCAGGAGATTGCTGACTCGTGGCCGAATTCGATCGATGATTCCGCTGCCCGTGAAGAGTGGGGCTGGAAGCCCCAGTGGGACCTTGCATCAATGACTGAGGATATGATCAAGCATCTCAAGGAGCGCAAGCAAGCCGGCACCCTCTGGGGTCGGAGCTAAAAACGTGCATCAACTTCTATGGCGGCCAGAATGCTGCAGGGTTCTTAAATATATCTATCCTGACCAGGCGCTTAAGGACCACCATCCACCAGACAATCACGATTGGTAGGATCGGCAGCAAGAGGCGGCTAAAGGCACTCAATAAGGAACTTGCCAGGAAGGCAACCAGCCCAAAGAGCAAAATGACCCATAGCTCGGATGGTATCCGAAGAACCCCAGAACTGAAAGTCCACCTGTCTCATAATCCCGGAAAGGAATAAATCCCCGCAAGCAGCATAATACTCGGGTGTCCAACAGACGCATCAATTACCGTGAGCCTGTTGGCCTCAGGTCCGGTTTATACCTGCTTTGATCGTTCGACTCCGGCCTTTGACCTCCTGTCAAACGCCTGCAAGGAGATCGAGTTGAAAGCCCTGCAACCTGACTGTCGATACTGGTATCGCTTGCAATGCAGAAAGCTGGGACAGACGAGTTACATGCCGGTATCAGAGGGGACCTTCCACACCCGGCGGCGGGAAGGCTCAACTTGCAGATTCACCATAACTGCTGATGGCCCCGATTTCAATATAGATCTCGGTGATTTCGCTCATATCGAGTTCTACGCCGGCAGAAGTGCGAAGAGTGCCAGCGAAGCAATTGAACGCTATCTATTCCAGCGCTCCTTTCTTGCCAAGTTGACTCATTCGGTTCCTTTCCACCTTGTGCTTGGCAGGCACGAAGGTGAGCAAGGATGGCGAGCCCAGAATGATTTCGATAGCCTGGTAATATGGGGAATGCTTGCGCGAAAAGACCTCAGTCCCAGCGAGCGAAAGCAGCTGAGGGCACTGGGTTATATCCAGTAACATGGTTTCCTCCCGCAATGCCTGTTCCTCATCTTTGAGATTCCGGCTCTTCCAGTCCGTCGATGGATAAGGACCTTCCGCTGACTCCCAACCCGAAGCGGGACTGTGGCTTCGAGGTTATCCTGGTCAATTCTGGCCCCTGGTCCCGAGTGGTTGCCCTTCCCAGATGCCTACTGAATATTCATAGGCATCTCACCAGACCACCGGCTCAGACACTGGTTGAGATTCCTCTTAATCTCTTGACACCTCCTCCTGAGTCATATACCTAGGTTGCAAATGGATACTCCACTTCTTGATAAGGTCGCCAGCAGAGGAAGGGATTTTCTCGGTGTACGCTACCCTTTCATTTGTGGGGCGATGACCTGGGTGAGCGACCCCAACCTTGTGGCTGCCGTAGCCAATGCTGGTGGGTTCGGTTGCCTGGCCGGCGGTAACATGCCTGCTGCGCTGTTAAGGCAGCAAGTTGAGCAAACTCGAAATCTCACGGATAAGCCCTTTGGTGTCAACCTGATAACAATCGCTCCTAACTACCAGATGCATTTGGATCTGGTGACCGATCTCAAGGTACCTTTTGTGATCTTCGCTGGGAATTTTCCGCGCCGCTCAGAGGTTGAAAAAGTGAGAGCCGGGGGCTTGAGGGTCATGTGCTTCGCCTCAACCCATTCAATCGCAAAACGCATGCTCGACTACGGCGCCGATGCGCTCATACTTGAGGGCATGGAAGCAGGCGGTCATGTCGGACGGGTCACACTCATAATCCTCCTCCAGCAAGTACTCTTCGAAGTTGATGACGTGCCTGTGTTCGTCGCTGGTGGAATTGCAACAGGCAAAATGTGCGCCCACCTTTTCCTGATGGGGGCGGCCGGTATCCAATTCGGCACGCTCTTTGCAGTTTCCAGGGAGAGCTGCGCCCACCCAAGATTCAAGCAGCGCTTCCTGAGGGCCAATGCACGCGAAGCAGTTGCTACACCACAGTTCGATAGCCGCCTTCCGGTCGTCGCTGTTCGAGCATTGCGCAATCGTGCAACGGATGATTTTGCCAAACTTCAACTTGAGCTTATTGAACTACTTGATGCCGGCAAGATCACACGTGAGGAAGCACAGCAAAAAGTGGAGGAGTTCTGGATGGGCCGCCTTCAGCGGGCAGTGATGGAAGGAGACATCGAATATGGCTCGATGATGGCTGGTCAGTCAGTTGGATTGGTTAAGGCTGAACGCAGTGTCAAAGAGATAATCGAGCGCCTTGCGATTGAGACCGAACACGAAATCCATCGCATCCGCAATCTGATCTATCCCTGAAGATCTTACCTTGTCAGAACCAGTTTACGTGCGACAGCCTGTTTCCCATTGTCAAGTCTCACGATATAGATGCCAGCAGCTACCTCTGCTCCTCGATCGTTCCGACCATCCCAGTCGACTACACATGAGCCGGAAACCGACCGATTTCGAAGCAAGGTTCTGACAACGCGTCCCATCACGTCGTGGATCCTGAGTGAAATCTTTGCACCGGGATACGAGACAGTGAATGCAACCCTTGTTTTCGAACCGAAGGGATTCGGCGACGCCTGGGAGAGCCGCAGCTGTGGTCATAGACAACAATCGAGAAGTCATCCAGACCAGCCTCAACGATCGAACCAGGCTCACTGTCAGATGCAACGAACTTGAACTGAACCTGGGATGTTAGATCAATGTAATCCGAAAGATTGCGCTCAGCAAATCGCCAGGTTCGATCGCTTGAGCCAAGAGTCTCAAGGCGCACCCATGTTGAACCGGCATCATCGGAGACCTCCACAATCCAGCGGTCAGTTTCAGGGCTTGCCCCGGTATCATTGCTATACCATCTGTAGTATCGAACCGAGGCATTGGGATAACCTGAGAGATCAAAAATCGGGCTAAACAGCGTTGTCTTCCCGCCATCAACGTCGTAGCTACCCTGGCCCGAGCCGGCAGCGCATTGCGTGATATAGGCCCTTGTGCCAGGATCTGGAGTATGATCATCCTCCGGCTGTGCCTCTGTACCTTCAGGATCACATCGTTCCCAGATGCCCGTCGTCGCATCGTCATCAATATCCCCGACTGTCCAGCCCTGGTCGGATTCAAAATCATGCACAACAACTGTAGTAATTGTGCCAACGAAGAATCTGTGAACCTCGGCTGGCGCATCCTTCGGATCGGTTGCAGTGT
>JALGWB010000050.1 GCA_025774405.1 bacterium | reverse complement strand
CGACTCTATCTCGGAGGAATTCAAGATAATGGATGACCTCAACATCACCTTCATATTCCATTTCAATGAAATCGGTTATCTTGGCAAGTTTCTCAGCATCATTCCTTACGGTGTAGTTGGCGCGCTTGAGAACGTTGTAGCAACCAGCACAGACTGTAATAACTTCTTTTCCAAGTTTCCTTGCATTTGCCAGGATTCGTATTGGTGGAGCCAGCGCCATCACGTTGTCAACAGAGAGATTAAAGGTAGCGCCGCAGCATGTCCAATCGGGGACTTCCACAAGTTCATAACCAAAAACCTTAGCTGTATCCCTAACGGAGTCGTCCAAGCCGATGGCCTTTGTTCTAAGGGTACAGCCAGGAAAGTACGCTATTTCCATCTTGCCCTCCTCAGCCTCGACATGCTATCCAGTAAGCTTACGAAGACCACTGACAAGTCCTTGCTGAGGCAATCTTGCCAGAGCATCCTCCGGGATGTCTTTCAACCTGACCCTGTCTGCAACGCCCGGTCGCAACCTGATTGCTCGTAAGGCCTCCATCACCTTTGCCAGATCAACACCACGAGGGCACCTTGCGTAGCAAGTCATGCAGGAAGCGCATACCCAGGGAGTATTTGTGCTGAGGGCCTCTTCCTCCAGCCCGAGCTGAACAAGTCTTATCACCTGATTGGGAAGAAGGCGCATTGCGAAGGTCAAGGGACAACCAGCTGAACAGCGTCCACACTGATAACAATTGAGCACATTCTGACCGCTGATCTCGTTGACGAGACGAACAAATTCGCTTTTGACATTATCTCTCGATATCCTCACTCTTACTGGGCTCATAAGTCAGTTCTCCCCTAATTCGAAAATTACCTTCCGATTGGGAAAGCTATTCACGTGAAAATACCACGCTGCTGGCTTCTTTGTCAACCGCTTTGTATCCATTATTTTGATGCAGCATTTGCCGTGCCGCAACTGGCTTTTTCCGGCAATCGACTTTATTGTCTTGACAAAACCGCCCTTCCGTCAATAACCTAAATTAGCCCTTCGGAGTGGCGCCTGCTATACCCCTGGGAAAGGGTAGAGGCACCAGGCCGTGACTACAGCTCTTACCTTGATACTGAGTACCAACATCGGTGGCATAATCACGGGCTCGGGATCGTTAGCCAAACTCATTCTGATAATTCTTACTGTGCTCTCGATCATCTCCTGGGCAGTTGCTTTTGATAAGATCAGAATGTTCAAGAGGTGTGAACGAGACACGACTGACTTTCTCCGGCGGTTGCCTGATGATTTCTCCATATTCGATGCCAAACACTACAGCTCTTTTTGCAGAAACTCGAATCTGCCAAGGCTTCTTCTTGCCGCAGCAACTTCGGTGGAGCAGGACTTGGAAGTGCTTCCGGGTGTGAGATCAGATGATGCTCGGATGATCGCCAATAGGGCTAAGTCAGCGATGGAGAGAGTGGCTTTGAAACGGCTTGAAGAAATGGAAAGGCATCTTGGTGTTCTCGCCACAACAGCGAGTGTCTCACCATTCCTTGGACTCTTTGGTACAGTCTGGGGTGTCATGAATTCTTTCATCAGTATGGGTGAGATGGGATCGGCGAGTCTAACCGTAGTAGGTCCTGGTGTGGCTGAGGCTCTGATAACAACTGTCTTCGGTTTAGGAGCAGCAATACCTGCTCTTGTGGCATACAACTGGCTTGTCAACTTCACCAGACGTGAGACTATCAGGATGGATTCCTTTGTTTCGCGTATCAGCGATGGGATAGAAAGGGAGATCCTGCGTGAACTTAGCTCAGCGAAAGTCTCTGTCTGAGATAAATGTTACATCACTTGTTGATGTAATCCTGGTTCTGCTCATCATCTTTATGATAACGTCACCGCTCATGCAGGTTGGCTTGAAGGTGAATCTTCCAAGGGCCTCATCCAAACCAATCGAAACCAAGGACAATGTGACCATAACCATCCAGAAAGATGCAACTGTGACGATAGATTCAAAGAGGATACCCCTTTCAGCCCTACCGGAGGAACTCTCAAAAGCGGCATCTGGTGGCAAGATGGGCATCCTGGTGAGGGCTGATCAGGCTGTGCCCTATGGTGCAGTGGTGAAGGTCCTGGATATCGCAAGAAAGTCAGGAATTGCAAAAATTGGGCTCGTGACCGAAATCGATGAAGAGGCGAGGCGGCGGTGAAGAAGTCCTTCGCTATCTCCTCAGCAGCACACCTTCTCTTCTTTGCACTGCTGATGGTGACCTCAAGTTCTTCAATTAGATTGAGCTCCAGCCAGGTGATCACAGTAAACTTAGTCTCACCGGAGCGTGAAACAAAGGTCAGGAAGACATCTAAGCCAGAGCCGAAGATCCACGAGCAGAAATCTGCTCAAAACCAGATGAAATATAAGGCAAAGCAGCGGAAGGCACAGGCTAAGCCGAAACCCAAGGCCACGGTTAAGCCCAAGGCGGAGAAAGCCAGGCAGACCCAAGCACGATCGTCAACCAGGGCAGCCAGGAAGGCCTCTACCTCAGGCGTAAGGGTTGATGAAGATTTCAGATTCGGCTACTACCTTGAGATCATAAAGGAAAAGATAAGTGAGACCTGGACTCCACCGCCGGTGCGGACTGCCAGTTCACTTACAACAATCTATTTCAGGATCAATCGAAACGGCAAGATTTCGGATGTCAAGATTGAGCAAAGCTCCGGATCTGACATCTTTGATAGATCGGCACTGCGAGCAGTCTCCGAGGCCGCTCCCCTGCCACCCCTGCCAGCTGGATTCAAGGGGCGATGGCTTGGTGTGCATTTTGAATTCGAGCATAGGTCAGGCTGATGCGAATCTTCCCATGGCTTCTGGTCATCTTGCTTGCCACCGCTGCCTGGGCTCAGCCTGATGTCCGCCTGAGGGTGACCAGGGAAGAATACGCCGCAATCCGAATTGCAATAGCCGACTCAACCCGCGGCCTTCAGCCCTCGCTCGAGAACATGCATGGGAATTTCCTGAACCACTTCAACTGGGCACTTGAAGTTACAGGCTATCTTGAGATTGTCACAATGAACGATGAGGATAAGCCGCAGGCCATCATCATATTGCATGCATCAGCTGGTGCAGCATCCATAGCTTATGAAATCAGATTAGTTGATCATCCTTCGAAGGCAACCATTTTCAAGAGACGTTACGTATGCGCTACAGAGACAGTCAGGAGCACAGCCTATGTTGCTGCTGACGATGTTATCTTTGCTCTGACCGGGAGATATGGTATTGCCTCAAGCCAGATAGCTTTTGTTGCGGGCAAGAAGCCAAACTCACATCTCTATGTCATCAACCTCGACGGCTCCGGCCTCAGGCGTCTGACATCACTGCCAGGTATCGTGATGAGTCCGGCATGGTCGCCCAGCGGCACGAAACTTGCCTACGTCTCCTATGAGAAGGGTAAGCCCGATCTTTATGTCGTCGATCTGCGAACTCTTTCAACCACAAGATTCCTGGCCTTCGACGGACTCAACGCCACACCCGCCTGGTCACCTGATGGTAAATCACTGGCTGTCACACTGAGCAAGGATGGTAATCCTGAAATCTATGTGATATCCATCGATGGAAAGTCAATGAGACGAGTAACATTCTATTCCGGCATCGATTGTTCTCCTACATGGGCACCAAATGGTCTTGAAATCGCATTCACCTCTGATAGAACAGGCTCTCCCCAGATTTTCATAACCGACTTAGATGGGATATCAGTCCGACGAATAACCCATCAAGGCAGCTACAACACCTCGCCTGCATGGTCTCCCGAAGGAGATCTGATCGCATATGTGTCACGCATTGACGGCAGATTCCAGATATGCACTGTTGATCCATTTGGTATCAATGTCAATGTCCTTACTGAGATCGGCAATAATGAGGATCCAGCCTGGTCGCCTGATGGCATGCATATCGCTTTTTCCTCGACAATCGGAGGTAAGACAGGTATCTACATTATGAAGAAGGATGGCAGCTTCAAGCGTCTAATTGTCGAAGGCTTTGAAAGCGCAAGGAATCCATCGTGGACCAGGACAACTGGGCTTACAGCATCACAAAGGGAAGGTAGTTAAGTGTTGAGGGGGTAATCCTATGAGATTGTTGACCGTCTGTCTTGTTATGCTTGCTCTGACCGTCACCTTAGGTTGCCACGGAAAGAAAATCAGACCCCTTGAGGAAAGAGAACAAGTTGAGGTTGAGAAGCAACCCAAGGTACCAAAGGCTGAGCGGGAAGCCGAAGAAAAGGTTCCGCCGATAAAGCCACTTGAACCTGTCGAGCAAGAGCAAATCATACTTCAATCCATTCACTTCGACTTTGATAAATACAATCTTACTGACCAGGCAATTGCAACCCTCACCAGGAATGCCGAGATCCTGCTCAGGCATCCGGATGTTCGAATAGTAATTGAAGGACACTGCGATGAAAGGGGAACGGATGAGTACAACCTTGCCCTTGGTGAGAAGCGAGCAATGGCTGCAAGAGATTTCCTCGTCAGATTCGGTATTGAAAAATCTCGCATTTCGATTGTAAGCTACGGCGAGGAACGCCCCATTGATCCGAGCCATAATGAGGAGGCATGGGCAAGGAACAGGCGTGCCGAGTTCGTAATAAGATAGGGGATTATCAATGGTATCACGTGCTTGTTACTCAGGTTTCATTTTGCTTTTGGCTATTCTGACCCTCCCTGGCTGCTATGGTAGGCGTATCTATGAGATTGAGGCCCGACTCGATGAGACCCAGCGTGAGATCGAAATGCTCGAGGATTCGCTTGCCACCGTGGCATTTGGAGTTGCCCAGCTTGACTCAACCGTCGGCAGGAGCTCCACACCTGTCAGAGCGAATAGGGCGCTGCTTCAGAGCCGACTTGACGAGCTTCAAACCCGCATCGAAATCCTCGAATCGCTTGTCAAGGAAAACCGCTACAAGCTTTCCAAACTGTCGATGGGAAGGCAACTTGTATCCACCGGGGATACCTTACCAGCAATTGTGGATACATCGATCGCGACCGCAACTCTTGCGACCCATATTTACCAGACCGCCTATGCCGATTTCATGAAGGGCAACTTCCAGGCAGCAATATCGGGGTTTCGTGACTTCGTCAAACGCTATCCCTCAACTGACTTTTCAGATGATGCCCAGTTCATGATAGGACAGTCCTACTACGCCCTCGGTGAGTATGACAATGCCATCAATGAGTTCAGAAAGGTAATTGACGACTATCCAACTGCAGATCGTGTACCTGAAGCAATGTACAGACTCGCCCTCTGCTATGCGGGCACCGGCGATGTCCTGACCGCTCGTCAGTATCTTGAGTTGCTGGTCAATCAATATCCCACAACCGTTGAGGCAAGGCAAGCCGAGGAGCAATTGAAGCAGCTGCCTCCACCGCCTGAGCAAGAGGAGTAAAAGTGCTAAGGAGAGTAAGAGATCTACTGGCTGACAGGGGCATCCCGGATGAGAGAATACAGGAAGCCTACAACATGATAAAAGCATCGGGCAGATACCCCGCTCGCCTGCCTTCCCACTACCTTGCCATAGCGATTGAACTGATCGAACGAGACAGGGAGCGGCCCGGTGCTGTGCAGATCTACATAAGTCCGAAGCCAATGAAATACGCACTGGGACGCCCTTCGGTGACCTTCGCTGTGCTTGCGCTCGATTGGCCAGGCCTGATAGACAGCTGCACTGGCACCTTGCACGAGAAGGGATTCAACATTGCATTTTGTGAGGCAGTGCTTATCGATGAACCTGATCGCAAGGTCGGGTTGATCTTTATGGAAATCGATGTGAGTGATGAGGGCACCTTTGAGCATCTTCTCAGGCTCGAACCGGAGATAAGCGAGGCTCTCATAGTGAGAGCCGCTGAGGAGACTGGCAAGCGCGATCTTCTGATCATGGCTACCAGGAAGGCTGACCAATACTCGCTCATCAGAAAGGAACTGAGAAAGATTGCCGATCCCTCGGAATATCCAGATCTATTCGGCGAAAAGGGCGAAGCCGTAAGGTTTGTCCTTGCCAGAACATTTGCCTACCTGACTGAAAGAAGACCTGAGGATCTGGCTGAATTGATCTATACCAATTACACCTTTCAGAAGCAAGTCAGGGAGACGAGTCGGATATATGCCAGGGTCCGCAATCTTGATACACCGGCGGGCGCACTCACTGGCATATCAGTGGCTGGCTATGAGCATGACCTCTCAATGGGGGACGTCTTCAGGGTCATCGATGAGACAGTACCCGGCTACCAGCGCAAATATGACAAGGCATTTATCACAGGGGATGGCATAAATGTATTCAGGATAGAAATAGTCGATGCCAGAGGCAAGGCACTATCCCCCGATCAGCAGGTTGAACTTGAAAGGAAGCTCACAGCAATAGAGGACGTGCCAGTATGTGATCGACTATCGCCAGGCGTTGAGATCATTGGAAGGAAGATCTGCCCTGTAATGATTGAAGAGGAAAGAAATCTGAGGGTGCCTCAACTTTATATGCATCCCCACAGCCGCTCCAATATAAAGATTGTGCTTGTAACCTCAGGTGCTGATCGGGGTCATGCCTTCGATCTCATCGCGGAGATAAACAAGATTGATGGCCTCGAGGCAGCCATGCCTGATCAACCATCGCTTATGACCACAGGAACCGGAGAAGCTACCCGGGTTCAAGAGATTGCAATCATCGACGTGTGGGTTGACTTCGGGAAATTCTTTGGTACATCGAAGGGTCCTTACCGCGATGAGCTCATCCTTACCAGGATAGAGGAAGCTATAAGGAATACGAAGCCGATTGGTGCCAAGATACGAATATTTGATCGGATGGGGAGACAGCTTAGGCAGGCGAGGGCTGAAAGAATATGTTCGATGGTCAGCGAGAAGGGTCACGATCCTGAACTGGCCCGTCGAATTCTCGCCAGACTGGGCGATAAGCAGATAATCTCGCCGACGGTTCCTGACAATGAGATTTTCGAGCAGGTCATAACCGGCATCGAGGCAATTGAGAAGTGGAGAGCCGAATCACGTATCAGACCAGCCATCGTTTGGCGCAGTATTGAGGTTGGCCCGGCAGGTCGCGGGGCATCGCACACAGTGCTTGGAATCGTCCATCAACCAAAGAAGAACTACCTTCCACAGATCATCAGACTGGCGAATTCCTTTGGTCTTGAAAGCTCCACTGTCGTCGATGGTGACGACTTCACCCTGCTGATGTTCAGGCTATCTCACCAGGGAAGATCGCTCGAGCTCGCTGAGATCGAAAATCTGACCAAGGCGATTCAGCCTGTATTGGCTGTGGACTGATTCTCACCAGCATCCGTCTGGCGTTCTGAGACCACCATTGCTATCCCGGCAAACACAAGGCAACAGCCTGCAATAACCGGAGGCGGTAATGCCTCTTTGAGGAAATAGGCTGCAATCGCCACACCAAAGACCAGCTCAGCAAGGAGCATTATTGCCGAAGTGAGAGCACCAATGTGCCTGATCGCTGCAGTCCAGAGGATAAAAGGAATGATGCTACAGAAAACCGCAAGATAGCCCACGACAAGATATGCGATTCGAGGTGCATCAAAACTACTACGGCCGATGCTGGCAACCAGGAAGAAGGGTAACGACCAGGCAAAGACCGCCGCAATGAGTGGCAGTTCGCCGTGAGGTCTTCTGGTCACAGCCATCCTCGTAAGCACAACATAGAACGCATAGCACAGTGCAGAAGATGAGACCAGGATGTTACCGAGTGTGGTTTCAGGGGTTACGTTGTCTCGACTGCCTGTTGTCGTGATCAGGTAAACCCCAACCATTCCGACTACCAACGCTCCAATCTTGCGCCATCCGAGCTGCTCCCGAAGCAATACCAGACTGAGCGGCGCAACCAGGACGACACTTGAGTTCACGATCATTGCTGCCTTAGAGGCTGTGGTTTCAACCTGACCCCTGAATTGAAAACCAAAGCTCGCAGCCAGAACCATTCCAAGCAAAACCGCGTATCTATCAGTGAAGGCGCTTACGAATTCATCCAGCTTTCTCAGCCCCGCCAAGACTGCCAGAAGGACAACGGTTGCAGCTGCAAAGCGAAGGAGAACAAAGGAATAGGGATCAAAGTACCTCAAACCAACCTTAACAACCGTGAATGAAGATCCCCAGAGTAGGGCAGCTGTGATTGTGAGCGAAATTGGCAGAAGCCTCTGCCGACTCATTTGTATTCCTTGGCCTGCTCGACACCTCTTAAGACCCTTAAGGCACCAGCAACCATCGCCTCCATCTCATGCTCGCCGGGATAGACAATTATGTTTTCAGACAGAAATGCAACTCTTTCCTTAACCAGATCAACTACTCTCCTGGAATGGGCAATTCCACCTGTGAATATGATTGCATCTATCTCACCTGCCAGAACGGTTGCACAAGCACCAATCTCCTTGGCCACCTGGTATGCCATAGCCCTGAGTATCAGTTCAGCTCGCTCATCGCCCTTCTCAATCATTTGCTCCACTTCCCTGAGATCATCGGTACCGAGGTACGCTTTGATGCCACCCTGCCGTGTGATCCGGGTAAACATCTCATCGCGTGTGTATTTCCCGCTGAAACATAGATCGACCAGCTGAGTAACCGGCAGACTCCCCGTGCGCTGCGTTGAAAACGGACCGCCATCGTGAGCGTTGTTGACATCTACCATTCTGCCACGAATATGAGCACTGACCGAAATACCAGTCCCGAGATGAGCAACGATCATGTTGGAGGTCTCATAGGTCTTGCCTATGTCGGCGGCTGCCCGGCGAGCAACCATCTTGGCGTTCAGCGGATGATCAAGACTCTTCCTCTCTATCTCAGGCATTCCAGAGATTCGAGCTTCGGGAATAAACTCATCGACTGAAACTGGATCAACCATGAAGGCGTCAATGCCGAGCTCATTAGCAAGTTCATAGGCTATAAGTGCACCGAGATTCGAGGCATGTTCTGTTTGGACCCGCCCGGCTCGAATATCTTCAGCCAGAAGCTTGTTTACGCGATACGTACCGCTTTCCAGTGGCTTCAGAGCACCACCTCTTCCAACGACCGCATTAAGTGAGCCAAGAACAACCCCCTCGTGGCGGAGCGCTTCCCTTATGGCGTCTTCGCGATAGACACGCTGTGAGAGAACGTCAGGGAATTTCGAGATTTCCTCATGGGGATGGGAAATTGTGCGCTTGAGAACACAGTTCTCGTCGTCAAAAATAGCAATCTTGGTTGATCCTCCGCCAGGATTTATCACTAGAATAAGACTCATCCTATCACCTCATCTCACAATTAGCACTGAGCAAGGCGCCACTTCGGCTATCTTGCGGCTAACACCTCCCATGATGTCCGGCAGAGTGCTACCGGCTCCGGTTCGTCCAACAATCACTAAATCATAAGAATTGTTCTTGATCTCATCAAGCAGCTGCCTCGCTGGTTCCCCACCTTGAAGCAGCTTGGCTTGAGCCTCAATTCCATCCTTCTTGACCACACCAACAGTGTCAGCGAGCACACGTCGCCATTCACCAAGATAGGCTTCCTGCATCTCAGAGCCGACATCGCCTTCATACACCCGCGGCATGTAGGCAACAGTCGCTACGGTTAGCGATGCCCCAAAAGCTGAAGCCATCCTTGCTCCCACTTGAGCAGCTTTTATTGCAGGTCCAGAACCGTCGGATGCAACCAATATCCTCTGATACATACTACTCCCCTCCTGATCTGGCATCGTAAGCTCGTTTGAGCTGTCTGATCGCCTCAAGGCATGCGTGTCGCTTGCCCTTGTAACGCTCTATTGATGGCTCTATCCATGAGGCTATATGCTGCTTGAGCCAGGCAAGACCCCACCTGGGTCTTCCTTGCAGGCCTGCCACAATCCCATTGCAGAAGTATCTATTTGACTGGATTCGCGTGCCACAAAGAGGACAGGCAAGATCTCGATCTTCAAGCCTGAAGAAATCACTTCTGCAAACTGGACATGCGCCTTGCCTGATCGATGGTTTCAAAGCTTGCCCGCTCGCCAGCATCGTCCCTAACTGCTGAAGCCTGGCAACATTGCCATTGTCAAGCAGCACCTCACCGGGACCCTGAGCTTCGAGCGCCAGAGCCTCAGCAAGGTCGAATCCCAGCAGACTTGTTGTCATGTTCACAACAGGTTCGGCAACACCCCGCCATTGTCTGTTACCCATTATCGTAATTGCAATCGCCTGACGATCTGACCTGACTCTGGCATTGCCCATCGTGAGCAGGCGATCGAGTACTGTAACCAGGCTTGCAGCAGGTGCCATGAAATAGACAGGAACAGCCAGGACAAGAGCATCTGCATCACTGGTCTTCTCGAGCAGGCTATAGAGATCGTCATCGAGCACGCATTTGCTACCCTCTGGAATGCATTTGAAACAACCACGACAAGCTTCGATCCTGAAATCGCCAAGGCGCAGGAACTCACATCTTGCTCCAGCCCTGGCTGCATGCAAGAGGACCATCTTTACAGCAGCCTCAC
>JALGWB010000049.1 GCA_025774405.1 bacterium | reverse complement strand
ACATAAATCAAATAAAGGCCGCACTCGATGCAGGGGCTCAGATAGTCGAGATCCACACAGGTGCGTATGCGGAATCGAAGGATGAGACTTCACGCAGGATCGAGACTGACAAAATCGCCAAATCGGCTTCATTTGCTGCTAAGGCCGGGCTGAGGGTGAGTGCCGGACATGGGCTCAACTACCGGAACGTTGCAACTATCGCAGCTATCAAAGAGATAGAGGAGATGAGCATAGGGCACAGTATTGTTGCAAGGGCCATAATGGTCGGCATGGTTGAAGCTGTTAAGGAGATGCTCCGCCTGATAGGGGAAGATGCCCGGTGAGGTCATCATGAAACCTCGATTGAAAATGACCATGACCGCGATTGCACTGATGTCATTGGTGGCGGTATC
This sequence comes from bacterium, assembly GCA_025774405.1. GTDB lineage: Bacteria > Arandabacterota > Arandabacteria > Arandabacterales > Arandabacteraceae > JALGWB01. The sequence continues at coordinate 10,141 of JALGWB010000049.1, read as the reverse complement.
GATTATGGCGCAGGAGATTCCGGGTGGGCAGGGATCGGAAGGATTCGATCAAAGAGAAATAGATCTCAGGCTTATTGAAAAGCCGATTGTTGTCCATTCAAAGCAGGATGGTTGGGCTGAATTACCGGCGATACTCACAACACCTCAGTACACTTATGTCACCTACGATGTCCGCCAGGGATACAAGAGCCATCTCTACCTTGCCAGGATTTCAAGAGACGATGGTGAAGTCGAGAAGATTCAGATTGATCAAAACGGCGAGATCGAATTCCAACCGTCGATCACGGCACGGGGAGACGGCTTGTGGATTGCCTGGACTTCCTATCGGGATGATGAGTGGGCTATAAGGGCTGGGCTCATAGATGGTTTGATGGTTGTTCGGAAGGTGACCATATCCGAAGGAGATGGTTTGGTAAGCCATCCAAGATTGGCTGTCGGCGATGGCAAACTCGCTGTCGCCTGGATGGACTGGAAAGATAGGGTATTTGCAGTCAAGGCTCGATTCTTGGACGACTCTGGAGATGACACGCTCACAATTTATGCAAGCACCACATCGGTTGCCCGTCCAGACATAGGCAGCCTTGGAGATGGTAGATGGGTATTCGTCTGGGATGAGTTCATCAATGGCCATTACGTTACCAGAATGCGTGAGCTAACGGATGGACGTCTGGGGTCTGTTGGCACATTGAGCAGCCAGGAGGCAGGTAACAGTTGGGAGCCCCATGTGGCGGCAAATGCCGAAGGTTTGCTTGTGACCTGGCACCGGGTACCCCGTGGCTCTGATAGAACTCAGCCAGCGCTCACCATACCGGGCGTTATCAAAGTCGAGGATGGGATCGATCGAGAACGGGATGATGAGACCTGGCGTGTTCAGTCCTTTACTAGCCGTGCAGGTGACCTCTGGATCGCATGGGTAACAAGACGAATGTGCCGGAGCACTCAACTTTTCCTCCGCAAGGTTGGTGAAGGTGGTCTGAGTCAAATCTGTAAACTTGAATTCCGCATGCCAAAGAATTTCATCAATTGGTTTGATATGGAATTGGATAGGTTCGCAGCCATAGCCTGGGAGTATTCTGGGTCCATCTATTACGGTGAATTCAAACTTCCACGATTGAAGATAAGGGGCATTCCTGAAAAGGCAAGATTTGAGACGGTTTCACCTCCTCAGACCCCTGAGCCGGTCAACTATTCGATCAGTTATGCCGGTGATGTCCTCAAGGTCTATTTCGGTGACTACCACAACCACACATCTTTCTCTGACGGACGTGCCTATCCTGACATTTCGATGAATTTTGCTCGCTACAGACGTGGGCTTGATTTCTTCTGTATCACCGATCATGATGTCACCCTTACACCTGGTGAGTTTGTATGGACAAGGGCGGTTGCCAAAGCCCTCAGCGATGAAGGCCAGTTTGTGTGCCTGCATGGTTACGAACCCAGCAAGGGCTGGGCTCAGCATAAGTTTGGGCACTGGAACATGCTGTATTTTGATGGCGGCGATGTATTTCAATATCAGGAAGGCATGACTCCTCACGACCTGCAAGCATATGCGAAGGCACATGATGCTGTTCTTGTTCCTCACCATGTTGCCAAGAAATTCGCACCCTATGCCTGGGATTACTTCGATGAGGTTGCCCAACCAGTAGTTGAGATGTGTTCTATTCATGGTGTTTTTGAGATGTATGAGGGGCATGAGGATGATCGCAGTATGGTAGAGGGCAAGTTCATTCAGGATGGGCTCGGGATGGGTCATAAATTTGGATTTGTTGGAGCAAGCGACTATCACAACTGCTTCGGTTCCCTGCTTGAGGAATACGGACTGACAGGTCTCTATGCGACCTCGCTAACCCTCGAGGGTATCCACGAGGCACTGAAGAAGCGCAGAACTTTTGCTCTTACCGGAGGGCGGATCATTGTTGATTTCAGATGTAATGGGCATTTGATGGGAGAAGAAATTGAGGGCGGTGGCAACCTCACTTTTTCCACCTATGCAGCCTCATCAGATACGATAGCGACGGTGGAGATCATAAGCTGGGGCAAGCCCATTTACGAACAGCAATTCAACCAGCCAGAAGTCAGATTTGAATATAAGACAGTCTCGCCTCCAGAGGGGGCCTATTACTATCTTCGGGTCAGGACTGCAAAGGGGGATTTCGCCTGGTCAAGCCCGATCTGGATAGTACCCTCAGGACAGTAGCTCCAGCATAGATTGACAGCACCATGTTCATCGGCAGAAGGAAGCGAGGCCTGGCAAGTGTCATACCATGAAGCAGGACGAAGAAGACTACAAGTACAATGACCAGGTCTCTGCGGGAGCGATCCTTCTCGAGGGCAATCACCCCCAGGATACCCCCAGCTGTCAGTAGCACAAGCCAGAATGGTACAACAATCCCAAGAGCCTTTCGGACGATGCGATTGCGATGGACCTGACTGCCACGAATGATGACTGCAAGACTGTTGAGGGATGGGTCGCGAGCAGGATTGAAAAGAGCGGTAACAACTTTTGGGAGCCTTCTCAGGTGAAACAAGGGGTCGGCCTGGAGATAGGCAAGCCATCTTCGATAACCTTCTCGCTGGCGTTCACCATGGGACGGATACGAGAGCCATTCTTTTTCGACCTGTCTGATGCCTTCTCCCGATGTTATAAGCCAGAGGTTAAACGGAGTAGTGTTATCGACAAGAATCAAAGTCTTGTGGGTAACCGCATTGCGAATTGTCCACGGGCTTATGACCGTGATCATTCCGATGAGAAGTAAGAGGGCGTTCCTGACGGCAATGCGTGAGAACCTCTTTCCATTTGTCTTACGGACAGCGAGCCAAAATGCCACAACCAGGGTGAAGAAAAAGGATGTCGAACGTATGAGTGTTGCCAGTCCGGTCGCAAGTCCTGCAGCCCAGCTTTCTCGAGCGTTCTGGCTATGGACGGATCGATCAAGCATTGCAAAACTCACAATGAACATTGGTAAATAGATACATTCACTCACAAATCTCGTGTAAGTCCAGATCATAAGTGGATAGAAGGCAAGTATGGTCGCAGCGGCAATCCCGACCTTGGGATTGAAGTATTTTCTGCCGAGCCATCCAACAAGCCCTACAGTAAGTCCCCTTATGATGCTCTGGATGATGAGTATGGCTGTGAAGCCTTTGCCGAAGATGCCGAAAATACCGGCAAGGAACAGAGGATAAAGGGGTGGGCGAACAACGTAGCCATCTTCGAAGATGCCGTTTGATATCTTTTCGGCAAGTGGATAGTAATAGTTCTCGTCAAACATGAGAGTCATCGGGCGGCAGTTAAAGGCTGCAACCAAAGTTACTGTGATGGCAAGGCAGCAAGCCAGTCCGACGCCGATTGCAAGGGGCGATAGCTTATGTAACATCACTTTCGGCATCCAATGGTGACCTCCCGCCGATTGTAGCAGGCTGTGTGAACAGGAGTCCACTGCAAAGAGGGTGCTGAAGCCCACTTACATCCTGGGGGAGAACCATGCGAGACGGGATTGCATTGCTTTGCTGTGTCTGATAGGATTGCATGAGGGGAACGATGTCATGAACAAGCCGAAGATTCAGTCGATTCTGTTTGTGATTTTGACTGTCATCAGCTTTGGCCCACTGATATCCGGCTGTGCACCATCGAAAGATCTTGAGCAACCCAACATCGTGCTCATAGTTATTGATGCACTTCGCCCTGACCATCTTGGTTGCTACGGTTACAGCCGCCCGACATCACCCAATATCGACAACCTGGCAGCATCGGGTATTGTCTTTGATAATGCAATCGCTGCTGCCCCATGGACTAAAACCTCATTCTCGAGCTTTCTTACCGGGCTTTATCCCTTTCAGCATGGAGTTGTCGGTTGGGCATCCGTCATGCCTGACTCAATAGTCACGCTGGCTGAGATGCTCCAGGCTTCAGGTTACGAGACTATGGCGATAGTGAACATGCTTGGTATAACCGGTCGCTTCAAAGTGTTATCTGGCTTCGAGCGCATCAGTGAGGAAGCCAAGTATAAGCGTGATGCAGCCAAGACAACCTCAGATGTGATTGAGATGCTTGCAGGTGTTTCAAAACCCTTCTTCATACTTATTCATTATTTCGACACGCATTGGCCATACCGACCGCCCGTGAAATATATTGACATAGTCAGCGGTGGCGCCTCGGGTGCGCTTAGTGTCAGGCAACAGATGAGAAGGTCAGACCTAGGAAAACCTCCTGCCGAGATGGTTGAGCGGGACAAGCTTTACTATGATGCCTGTATCCGCTTCGTCGATGATGCGGTGGGTCGTCTCATTGCCTTTCTTGAAAACGAGGGGCTGAGGGATAATACGGTGGTCATAATCACTGCCGACCATGGTGAGGCTTTCTGGGAGCACGGTCATGGCTCCCATGGCCATAGCGTTTATGACGAGGAAATAAGAGTTCCGCTTATCATCAACAATCCAGTGAAATATCCAGAAGCCAAACATATTGTCAACCAGGTAAGTCTCGTCGATCTCACTCCCACCATTGCCAGTCTCGCTGGCATAATCGATAGCCACCATCGTGAGGGGCGTGATCTTGTGCGTCTTATTGATGGTGACTCAGGGGTTGCATCATCCGATAGACTGTTGCCAGTTGAATATGATCTCTGCGAGAGCACGCTCAGGAAATCGCCAGATTCTAAAGGCATCAGGAGCCTTGCCTGGAAGATTATGATCGAGCCTTCGACATCGCTTATCCGACTCTACAATCTCAAGGAGGATCCATCTGAGACTGTCAACCTCTGGGGCGGGCACGAGGAAATTGCCGACTCGCTTCTGCGGCTCCTGTGTCGCATTCCTGGGACGAGTGTTGAAGGGTGGCGGTTGGGGTTTACCGGCGGAAGTGATAGTCACTTTGCGCTGAGGATAAGGGTCGGGTCGGGTGGTCGTCTCAAGCTGATCAGGAGGTTGGTTGGTGGAGAAGGCACCTCGATCGAGGTCTGTCCCGATAGTAGCTGCTTCAGGGTTGAGGTGACTCCAAAGCGGCAGCAGATAATCCTTTTCAATCTTGAACCCTCCAGTGAAATCAGTTTCGAAGTGATCGGTGAGTGGCCGGTGTTTGTTGGTACTGACAGTGTAATCCACTCCAGGAGATTCACCCTGACAAGTGATCAGGCCGTGGGTCTTCCGGAGAACTTCGAAGAGAATCGTGCATCCGCTTGTCCAGGTATCTATGTATGGTGGCTTTCAGGGGGTAGATCGCTTGTGGACAGGACCGCCACCAGACTCACACCAGAGGAGCTCAAACGTCTCAAAGCCCTCGGCTATATCCAGTAGCTTGATGCTGTACACGCCACTACCCACCCTCGCATCCCGTTGAAGCGAGTGTCGAAATGTGGTACAATCAATATGATCGGCTCATCTGGATAGCAAGGCGAAACCAAAGTGGCACAGAAGTCATCCATGCTGCTTGTTTTCGCGACTGCAGGGATACTCGCGGCTCTTGTGCATCTGAGTCAACCTTTCGGCTTCTATCTCCTTGCAACGAGTGCCCTGGTTCTTCCAGGACTTGCTCTTTTGTTTCTGCGTCGAGGTGGCGATCATTGTCTTTCGATCGAGAGCACCCCCATCTTCTTGACTCTTGGTCTTTGCCTGTGGCTTCTGGTGAGCATGGTTGGCTTGATGCTCAAACTGAGATTGGTATGGGTAATACTCGGGATGCTGTTGGTTGCGGGTGGGCTGCTCCTGGGTGTCGTGATTAAGGTTGCAAAGGTGGGCGATAGGAGACGCTCTTTGGTCCACCTGCCGCGTCTGAGCGGTGTTGAGAAACTCATAGCGATCCTTGCCCTGGGCACTGCCTTGACCACGTTACTTACACCACGGAACAGTGATGACTGGTACTACCTTGCTTACATCGCTGACTATGTTGATGGCAAGCCGATGCTCTCCGAAGAGGCAATCGCCGACATGGGCAATCCTCCCTCGCCCAGAGCACTCTATGGTGCATGGTGGGTAGTGGAAGCATCTCTTGCCAGGATGGCAGGCATTGAACCTGCCAAATGCCATCAGGTCTATCTCCCGCCTCTCATCGTCGCCTTTAGCGTTCTCGGAATATAGAGCCGGGCTCGCGAGATCTTGCGGTCGGACCAATCTGCAGCACTGGCAACATGCTTGCAGGTGCTATTCTTTTTGAGTGCTATCTTCCCAGTGAACAATATCGGATGGGTCTACTTTTGTCGAACCGCGCAGGACAAGGCCGCCTGCTTCGCCCTGCTTGTGCCAATTGGGATTGTTCTTGGGCTCAGGCTACTGCGAGTCGAGCGTGAGTCGAATCCCAACCTCAGGAGCCTTTTTCTCATCTATCTCCTCGTTGTGAGCTCTGCTTCGCTCATTCATCCGCTTGGAGCTGCCTGGTGTGCGCTTGGCATTGTGCCATTTGCCCTGATCGAGTTTACCGGGCGGCGGGTGAGCACAAAGCGACTGGTCCTCATTATCATACCTTTCATCGCATCCTCGCTGATTGTTCTGAGTGGCAGGGGGAGCACAGTGGCAAGTCTCAAAGTTGAGCAATACAGGTCGCAGCTTGCCTGGGATGAGTGGGTTAGAGAGCAGCCTGACACCTACATGCCCGGTAGCGACTTTCCGCCCAATCTTCGCAGCCTACCCAAGATTGTGAGGCTAGGGAGAACCTTATGGATAAGCAATCCGTCCTACATCACGCGTTTCCCGCTGGCAATCGCAGGGTTCGTTTTGTCCTGGATCCTGCTGGCTTTCTGGAGGAGCCGATGTGCCAGGTTTCTGTTCGTTTTAAGCGCCGTGGTCGTTTTGGGGAGCTTCACACCACCTGGGACCACACTCCTTGCACAGATCGTGACTGCAAAGATGGTAATTCGGCTAACCTGGCTACTTCCGTGGGGATTCATAATCGCGTTCTTTGTTCTGAGAATGAACCTTCGTCCACTCCTGAACTACCTTTTGGTTCTAGTGATAGCGCTTGGGCTCGGTCGTTTCAATCCAGTCAATTATCTCAAGAATGCTTATCATCTGCACCATCGAGGCAGACCCTCGGCTCCAGAGGTTGAGATTTTCCATGACCTGGCTTCTGAACCGAGCCCTCAGGGATTCGTGCTTGGACCGATTGAGGTCATGCGTAAGGTTGCTGCCTTCGTACCCGACGCCTACCCCGCTGCCTACAGGGGACTTGGAACACTCTCGTATAGTGGGGCACGCGAGATACTTGAAGCCAAGATGGTGACCCAGAGACTTGAGCAACGCCTGAGAAGAGCAAAGATCAAGTACCTCATCCTTGACCATGAGATGCCCCTCGCAGGCGCAGTCGCTACGCACAGCACAGGATTCAAGTTAGTAGCCAGGAATCAAGACTACGCCGTCTGGAAAGTCTGTGACTTGGAAGGCGCTTGTCACGGGGCTATTCGTGCTGGTTCTGGATGACGAGGCTGCCGGATAGAAGTATCCTTTGAGCACCTTCCAACCTTTGGCTCGGCTGTCAGTGTCGTCGGTTCGATTACAACATCAAAGATTCCTGGAAATGTCTTAACTGAAGCCCACCAGAAGCTCTTTCCCGTCAGCCTGGTAATTCTCTTCTCAGCCTCGAGGACAAATCCTGCGAACAATGCAAAGGGTTCGGGCACTTCCGGCCGCTCATCTGGCGGTAAGAAGAAGCTTGGAACGAAGAAGAAATCAGGCGCAAAGGCGGTGAGCTGGAATGTGACAATCTCAGCAAGGCGACGGTGGTGGAGTTTGAAATCGGGTACGTCGAAGATGATGGGCAAACCATCCAGACCGGGTTCATCGCTGACCAGGCGAATGAGCTATGAACCGTCGAGCTCTGTGAAGTCCGATCGAACCAGCGACTTGTCGATACGTGCCCGAAAGCGGGATTTGCCCCACAAGTGGGGATTCATCCCAATGTACTTGCCCTTGGCACCGACCTGGATCCACAACTCAGCCCCGCTCGAAGCCGGCCAGTAGAGGTAACGTCCACCCTCGACATCGAGGCTTTCACACTTATCGACCACCCTGTCAAAATGTTGCTGGCTCTCAGAGGTTTGATCCAGCTGGACGCAAATCTCCAAAGCTGGCATTGTCAACGGCACCACCGCAATTATCGGTTGACACTTCTCTGGGGGTCACTTAAACTAACACGTTAGAATTTGCTGGTTCCGGATAGCCGCGCAGGCGGCTTGTATGTTAAATCAGGCTATAAGAGCTGGACTGGGAAGTTAGAAGATGGACAAAACGCTTAAATGGCGAGCACTGCTTGTCTTTGTCATCGTCATCGTGGCAATCTATTATCTCTACCCCACCATCAAGCTTGCGACAATGACCCCTGATCAGAAGGCTGCCCTGAGCGAGGAAGAGCTACGGGATCTTGAGAGAAGAGCTATCCATCTTGGACTCGACTTGCGCGGAGGCATGCACCTGGTACTCGAGGTTGATAAGGCTGGCCTGGAGGAAGGAACTGATCTGCAGTCAGTTATTGACAGGGCTATCCTCATCATCCGTAATCGAGTCGATAAATTCGGAGTCGCAGAGCCAACTATTCAGAAGCAGGGTAACGACCGCATCGTCGTTCAGCTCGCTGGTATCACTGATGAGAAGCGAGCTAAGCAGCTCATAGGGCAAACCGCCTTGCTTGAGTTCAAGCTTGTAAAGGAGGGCGATGAATTTAGGAAAGTGGTTTCCGATATTGATGAAAGTCTCAAAGATGAGATTGCAGTGATTACCGAGGGTAAGGAACAGGAGGATGTCGAAAGCCAGCTTAAGGAGCTGGCCGCGGAGATGGACACCACCGGGCATCTGGAGGAAATCGAAGCAGAGGAGGGAGCAGCTCGAAACCTGCTTTCAATGATTCAATTCGTAAGGGTTGGCAAGCATGAGGACGCAATTGTCTATCAGCAGGATGTTCCCTATGTTAAGCAGATTCTTGAGCTTGCTGAAAAGCGTGGTCTTATCCCCCCGGATGTCGAGATACTCTGGGGTCGTGACGTCGAGCAGGGAAGAGAGGGGAAGTATCAGCGTCTTTATCTTGTAAGACGCAAGGCGTCTATAACCGGGCAATATCTCAAAAGTGCCAATGTCAAATGGGGGATTGATCCTCAGTATCCGAGCTCTCCAGGGGTGTCGCTGCAGTTTAACAGAACCGGCAGAGCAATTTTCTCAAGGGTAACCGGTGAGAATGTTGATCGTCGACTGGCAATCGTACTCGATGGCAAGGTTCATTCAGCCCCTAACATAAGGGAGAAGATAAGAGGTGCCGCCTCCATAACCGGTAACTTCAGCGGTGATCAGGCCAAGGACCTCCAGATCGTGCTGGAAGCTGGCGCTCTACCTGCACCGCTTAAGATAGTCGAGGAGCGTACTGTCGGTCCTTCGCTCGGCAGTGATTCGGTCCGCAGAGGGATCCGTGCAGCCCTGGCAGGCGGTATTGCTGTTGCGATCTTTATGGTCATGTACTACAACCTTTCCGGGCTGCTGGCTGTGCTTGCGCTCGCACTCAACCTGGTTATTCTCATGGCAGCACTTGCCGGATTCAGAGGAACCCTGACCCTGCCCGGAATCGCAGGCATAATCCTCACCATAGGTATGGCTGTCGATGCAAATGTTCTCATCTTTGAACGAATAAGGGAGGAGCTTGATGCAGGCAAGACTGTACGGCGTGCCATAAGGGATGGCTACGGTCGTGCTTTTGTGACCATTCTTGATGCCAATCTCACAACACTTATCACGGCTGCCGTTCTCTACCAATTCGGGACAGGCCCCATCAGAGGATTTGCTGTTACGCTTTCCATAGGGATACTTGCGAGCATGTTTACAGCAATTATTGTGACAAGGACGATCTTTGATAGCATTACAACCGTAAGGAGCCTGAAGAAACTTAGCATATAGCGAGGGAGAAGATGCGCTTTTTTGGCAAGACCCATATCAACTTCGTCGATGCGAGACGACGCGCCTTCGTTGTGTCTGCCCTGGTCATCGGGGTGGGACTCATATCTCTGATTGGTAAAGGTGGTCCCGATCTCAGCATCGACTTTGAAGGCGGTGTCCTGCTTCAGATTCGTTTTGATGATCCGGTTACAACTGAGCAGATTCGTCAGGCTCTGGATCAAAGTGGATACGGCAAGTCTGAGATCCAGGCGTTTGCTACTGGTAATGAATTCCT